>DATHNJ010000104.1:0-33376 GCA_035486155.1 Occallatibacter sp.
TGTCGTAGACATACTTCAGCGCTTGCGGAGCAAACGCCGGGTTCTGCGTAACCTCCAGAACAACGTAGCCGCGGATGCTCAGGCCGCGGCTCAGCGCTTGCAGCAGCGGAAACGGCGTGGGGTCCGGCGACAGCAATCCATACTCAAAGATGATTCCGCCTTTGGCGGCGCCCAACGCCAGCTTCTCCACAAATGGCCCGCCCACCGGATCGAACGTCAACCTCGCGCCTCTTCCTCCGGTGATCTCATTGATGCGCGCGACATAGTCCTCTTCTTCGCTCACGATCACGTGATGCGCGCCAAACTCCAGCAGAGCCTCTCGCTTCGCGGCTGTCCTTGTAACCGCGATCGCAGTTGCTCCCGCGTCGCGAACAAGTTCGATCGCCGCAAGCCCCACACTCGAGGATGCCGCGGGGATCGAAACGAAATCGCCCGGCTGCACGTTGCCGTAGTGCACCAGCGCTCCGTAGGCCGTCGGATATTGCATCCAGATCGCCGCGCCCTGCACGGGCGACAGATGCTTCGGATACTCGGCCAGCACCCTGACTGGGACAATCGCTTCTTCTCCCAGCGTTCCATAGTGGTTTTGCGAGAACCCTGGCACCGTCGCGACTTGTTTTCCAATCCACGACTTGTCGACGCCGCTGCCCACAGCATCCACGATGCCGGCGACCTCATATCCCACGCGCGAAGGAAGCCGCGGAGTCTCCAGATAGACGCCGCGATAGTACATCGATTCGGCGCGATTGATGCCGCTGGCCTGAACCTTCAGTCGCACTTCGCCCTCTCCGGGCTGTTGTTGTGGGATTTGCTCGAACTTCAGATTTTCAGGACCACCAAGCTCATGAAAGCGAACAACTGTAGGCATTCAAACTCCTCTGCCACTATGGATGCAGCAGAGAAGAGGAAGCTACGCATACAAACGGATTGCGTATCATTCTGCGGTCTGCGAACTCCAAAAGTGCGAGTCGGGCATCGCAGATTCGACACGCATCAACGAGTTGAGATAGTGGATCAGCTTTAGAGTTTCTCCGCGACGCTCTTGGCCTGCGTAAACAGCAACAGATAATCGGGGCCGCCGGCCTTCGAATCCGTGCCGCTCATGTTGAAGCCGCCGAAGGGGTGCGCTCCCACCATCGCGCCCGTGCACTTGCGATTGAAGTAGAGATTACCCACGTGAAACTCCTGACGCGCCAGGTCGAGCCGCTCCCGATCGTCTGTGTACACCGCGCCGGTCAGCCCGTACTCGGTGTTGTTGGCGACCGCCAGGCCTTCCTTGTAGTTCTCCACCTTGATCACCGCCAGCACCGGACCGAAGATCTCTTCCTGGGCAATCGTCGCGTCGGGCGCGATGTCAGCGAAGACCGTCGGCTCAAGGAAATATCCGCCGCTCGGAGTTTCAACCGCATGGCCGCCCGCAACCAGCCGGCCCTCTTTCTTGCCGGCCGCGATGTAACCCAGAATCGAATCCTTGGCCGCCTGGTTCACGACTGGGCCCAGGTTCGGATTCTCTACCGGATTTCCGATCGTCAGCTTCTCGACCCGCTCTCTGACCTTCTCGACGAACGCATCGTAGATCGATGCCTCGACGATCACGCGCGAGCATGCCGAACACTTCTGCCCGCTAAATCCAAACGCCGATGCAACAACGCCGTCAGCGGCGCTATCGACGTCCGTATCCGCGCACACCACAATCGAGTCCTTGCCGCCCATCTCCAGAATCGTGCGCTTGATCCAGATCTGTCCCGGATGCGTCTTCGCCGCGCGCTCGTGAATCTCCAGCCCCACAGACTTTGATCCCGTGAAAGCGATGAAGCGCGTCTTCGGATGCTCCACGATCGCATTGCCGAACGAGGCTCCCGATCCGGGACAGAAGTTCACCACGCCACCCGGCATGCCTGCCTCTTCCAGCACCTCGACAAACTTCGCAGCGATGGTGGGCGAGTCGCTCGAGGGCTTAAGGATCACCGTATTTCCCGTCACGATCGCCGCCGCCGTCATGCCCGCCATGATCGCGAAGGGAAAATTCCACGGCGGAATTACCGCGCCTACGCCCAGCGGAATGTAGAGCAGCTGGTTGCGCTCGCCCGGATACTGAATCGGCGTCCGCGCATCGGCCAGCCGCAGCGCTTCGCGTGCATAGAACTCGAGAAAATCGATCGTCTCGCCCACGTCCGCATCGGCCTCGGCCCAGTTCTTGCCCACTTCATACGTCAGCCATGCGCAAAATTCGAACTTGCGCTGCCGGATGATGTCTGCTGCGCCCAGAAGCAGGGAAGCCCTTGTCGCAACCGAGGTCCTGCTCCAGGTTTCATAGGCGCTGAGCGCAGCCTGCATCGCAGGTTCGGCATGCTCGGCGCCCGCCTTGGCGTGGAGCCCCACGACCTGCGACGGTTTTGCCGGATTGAGCGAGTGAATCTTGCCTTCAGTCCTGACCCGGTGGCCGCCGATGATCAGGGAGTATTCGCGGCCCAAATAACTCTCCACCAACTCCAGCGCTGTCCGCATCTTGCGGGCGTTCTCGGGCGCTTTGAAGTCGATGAACGGTTCATTCTTGAACGCGCTTTCGGGCGTCCGAGGCTGAATTTCAGTGGGAATGGAAACAGTTGCCATGGCCTCTCCAGTGTAGTCGTTTTGCGGGTGCGCCGCTGGTTCCACGCGTTTGCGCCGGGTCAAAGTATTCTGGCGGACTTCGAAACTAACCACGCCAAGGCGGGTCCAGTATGAAAGCAGCCCTCCCCGCGCGCGCCGCTCTTTTTCTGATGCTGAGGGATGAAGGGTGGTCGCTCACAAACTCGGACCATCAGCCGCACGTTGAGCGGCGACGGAATCGGAAGTGAGCATAAGAGGGAATATGAGATCCCGCATTGCTCTGCGCTTTGCCAATCTGTTTTCCATCGCGTCTTCCCCAGACCGAGTCTCGGCGTCTCAACACATCGTCGCGAGAAACTCCGGCTGGAAACTCGCGCTGTCTGCGATGCTGGCGCTTGCGCCGATCGCAAAGCTTTCCGCACAGCAGGACAACTGGCCGCCCGATGATGAGACGTACAACGGAGCGCCTCAGCAGCAATATGCGCCGTCTCCGCAGTACTCTTACGCGCAGCCGCAGTATTCGTATGGCCCGCAGGGACAGCCCGCACAACCTTATGACCAGAACTATCCGCAGCAGGGCTACGGGCAACAACTCGGTCAGGCGCAGCCCATCAGTCCGGATCAATTGACCCAGCTCGTGGCGCCGATCGCCCTCTATCCGGACGCCCTGGTGGCGCAGATTCTTGCCGCGTCCACCTATCCGGCGCAGATCGCCGCTGCCGACCAGTGGCTCCGCTCCATGGGCAACGTTGCGCCCGAGCAGGTCGCCGCCGCAGCCAACGCACAATCCAACTGGGATCCCAGCATCAAAGCGCTGACGGCGTTTCCGCAGGTGCTCTCATGGCTGGCGGGCAATCTCCAGTGGACGACGACTCTCGGCAACGCCTACTACAACCAGCCGCAGGACGTTCTGCAGACCATCCAGGTGATGCGTCAGCGCGCCGAACAGGCCGGCAATCTGCAAAGCACCCCACAGGAAGAGGTGACTGAGAACCAGGGCGCCATCGACATCGCTCCCACGAATCCGCAGGTGGTCTATGTGCCCACGTACAATCCGTGGGCTGTCTACGGCGCTCCTGTAGCGCCTTATCCGGGATTCTCATTCCTCGGCGCGATTGGTTCGTTCTTCGGCGCATCGCCTGTGCAGTTCGGCTTGAGCTTCGCGATGAATGCCTTCCTGCATACGCCCTGGGGTTTTCTCGGCTGGGGGCTTGATTGGCTGGCGCACTCAGTGTTGTTCAATCACTCCGGCTATTCCACGCATAGCGCTTCGGTGAGAGATTGGGGCTTCCCCCACGGGGGTCCTCGCGCTCACTTTGGCGGCGCGGAGTATGCGCGCGCCGGCTACGGCCGCGAGACGAACGGCTGGGGACACAACAACTACGCCTCTGCGTACAATCGCCCTGCCCAACAGTTCAATCGCGGCTACGGCGCCGGCTTCAACCGGCCGCAAAACTACGGCGATGCACGAAGCGCCGAAGGCTTCAATCGCGGCTTCCCGTCGCGCGCCGAGCCCTCGCGACTGGCGCCGCCCGCGCAGATGGCCTACAACAACCGCTATCCGCAGCCGCTGGCCCGATCGCCGCAGTTTGAAAATCGCCAGCAGAGTTACGATCAACGCTCCTACGCTAACCCCTCGTATCGCGCGCCGGAGAACAACTACCGCGGCAGCACGTCTCGCGGGTACGATGCCTACCGCGGCAACGATTTTGCGCGCTCGCAGTCGTCTGGCGGATCGCACTTCTTTAGCGGCCACAGCTCCGAGGGATTCGGCGGCAAGGCGCCGAAATCCAACTTCGGCGGAGGGCATTCAAGCTGGGGCGGTGGCGGCGGATGGAAGGCCCCGAAAGAAAGCCATTCTGGTGGCGGTCACTCCGGCGGTCACTCAAGCGGCGGCCATTCCGGCCATCACCACTGAGACCTAGCCGCAAGCTGGTTCTGCAAGCGCCCAAGCGAACTAAGGCTTGGGCGTTTGTGTTTTACCGCATCTCCGTCAGCGCCTCGGTCTGCTTGCTCATCTGCGCGGTCCGCTCCAGCTTGTCCCAGTTAAACGGCTTGCCGTCGATCGCGCGCTTCAGCGTCTTGAACAGCACAATCGAAAACACCTGACGATACGCAAATCGCTGCAGCCAGATATGGAACAGCAGCCATCCGTCGCCTTTGTTTGCCGGATGACGCCGCTCCAGGCTGAACGCCACCGCCGACGTGACAAAGTCGATCAGCAGAAAGGTCAGGAAGTACGCCAGCAGCTTCATGAAGCTTGCCGCGGATGCGGCCTCGGGATGATAGTAGCGGTCGATGAAGTAGTGAACGACTCCCGCCGCGAACATCAGGTCGATGAACGGCGACACCAGCGGCAGAAACATCTGGAAGATGAGAATATTCGGCAGCGCAAACAGCCCCATCGCCTTGTTGCGCACAAACGCGAGCTTATGTTTCCACACCGACTGCAAGATGCCGAACGACCAGCGGAATCGCTGCCGCATCAGGCCGCGCGCATCGATCGGCGCCTCGGTAAAAGCCAGCGCGCGATCTTCATACACAACCTTGTATTGCTGCTCGAGCAGGTTCATCGTCAGGTCGGCGTCTTCGGCCACTGTGTTCAGTGGATACCCTCCCGCGGCTTTGACCGCTGCCGTGCGCCATGCGCCGATCGCCCCCGGCACCACCGTCACCACGTTGAACAGGTCCAGCGCGCGCCGCTCGAAGTTCTGGCTGGTGATGTACTCAAGAGCTTGCCACCGTGTCCAGAGGTTCACGCGATTGCCAACCTTGGCGTTGCCTGCGATCGCTCCGATCCGCGGGTCTTCGAAATGGGGAATAAGCTTGGTGATCGCATCGGTTGCGATCACAGTATCCGCGTCGATGCCGACGTAGAAATCCTCGTCGAGTTGTTCCAGCGCGTAGTTGAGCGCCGCGGCTTTGCCGCCGTTGGCTTTGGTCAACACTTCAACGCGGCCTGCTGCGATCTCACGCGCATATGCGGTGCGCGCAACCTCGAACGTGTTGTCGCTCGATCCGTCGTCGATCACGATCACGCGCAGGTTGTCATAATCCGAATTGAGCACCGACCGGATCGTGCGCACAATGACCTTCTCTTCGTTGTAAGCGGGGATCAGCACGGCGATCTGCGGATTGAATCCCGGAGACGCTTCGCGATGCGGTCTGCGCAGCCGATCGATGACCGCGAACAACCCCACCAGCACAAGCCGCGCGCTCATCAGGATGTCGCCGACGAAGAAGACGAATACGATGAAATTGCCGATCGCCGCCAGCGTTGAAAACGCAATCGAATCCGGAATCGCGCGCATCGACTGCCAGAAGGTGAGCTTGGGCATGACGTCCGCGGCTGTCTTCCCCATCAGCGCCGAGACAGGCACAAACGTGTAGCCATGGGCACGCAGCGTTTTGATCAACACCGGTAGCGCGGCAAAAGTGACCGATCGGTCGCCGCCGCCGTCGTGCATCAGAATTACCGAGCCGCGAAACTGCGGCTTGGTCTTCATCCGATCCAACTGATCGAGTACCGACTGCGCGATCTCCTCCGGAGTTTTCCGCACCCGCTCATCCCAGTCGTTGGTGTCGATCTTGTTGCCAATGACGATGAAGCCTAACTGCTGGATGCGAACGATGGGCGCGGCCTGATCGTTTGTTTCGGGCTCTTCATCGATGTCATACGGAGGCCGGAAGTAGAGCGGCTGCACACCCAGCTTGCTGGCAAAGAGGCGTTCTGTGAGATTGACTTCGAGATCCAGACGGTTGGGCGAGATAGAGCCTTCAGCGATGTCCGGGTGCGTGTAGGTGTGATTGCCAAGCTCGTGGCCCTCGCGCAGCTCGCGTTTCAGCAGCCCGATATTCTCGAGAGCCTCTTCTCCGATAATCAGAAACGTGCCCTTCACGTCGTACTTCTTCAGAACGTCGAGAATGCGCGGCGTCCACTTCGGATCGGGCCCGTCATCGAAAGAGAGCGCAACCTCATTGGGATGGTATCCGTAGTAGGCGATGGTGTAGGTCTGCGGATAGACGTCCATGTGCTCATCGATGACAAGCCTTCGCTGCAGGTTCGGTTCGTCCGTGTCTACTTGCACGGTGCGCGCGCCGGATCGGGATACGCCGGTCACGCGCATGATGTCGCCTTCGCCCTCTGCATCGACGTTGTATCCCGGCCCAACCGACCTGAGCGCCTCGAGCGAGTTCGGATTGCTCGGCCGGTCCCAGATATTCCACAGCGAGCTGTCTTCCGATCCCAGCCGCCACAGCGCGAACGTCTGCAAACCAAGCAGGCGCGCCGCTCGCATCTCA
Source organism: Occallatibacter sp. (assembly GCA_035486155.1). Taxonomy (GTDB): domain Bacteria; phylum Acidobacteriota; class Terriglobia; order Terriglobales; family Acidobacteriaceae; genus Telmatobacter. The sequence continues at coordinate 6,895 of DATHNJ010000104.1, forward strand.
TTCAGCGACGTCACCGCATCCAAAAACCACACCACATGCCGCTGATTGTTGTCCTCGTCGATATAGTCGAAGTGCGGGTTCAGCGAGTCGTAGTCGAGATTCAGATCGGCGTCCGCATCCGATGCGCGTTGCCACACGTCGGGAACCGGCAGATCCTCCGTGTTGATGACCTGCGGCTTCGATGCTTTGCGTCCGTGCCTTGCAGGCGGAGGAATCGACAGCGTCCAATCGTAGCCGTAGTTGCCCAGCGCACAGATCAGCTTTTGTTTCGGAACCGACTTCAGCACCCGCGTCAGGTTGGCGATAAACCAGTCCTGGCTTGCGATCGGGCCCGGATCGCTTGTGGCCTCGTGCTCGTCGTAGTTCATCAGCACAATGCCATCGGAGTTCGTCGCAATTTGTTTGAGCAAAGCGTCGTTTGTGCCCGCAGCCGCCGTGACGTAAAGGCGCAGATTGCGTGGGTGCAGATCGCCGTAGAGCTGCTGAATGAACGCCATGTATGCAGGTTCAGCATCGGCGTTGAGGTTTTCAAGGTCAAGAGAAAGGCCGCGATAGGATGGATAGGCCGAAAGGAAACGCACGATCTGCTGCGCCAGCGACGTCCGGTTCGTCGGATTCTTCAACAGATCGCCGACGCCGGCATCCCACTCCGTCGTATTCGAGTTGTAGTTGTTGACGTGAGGAAAGACTTCAGTATCTTCCTTCGCTTCCTGAATGGTTCTCTTGATGCGACCCAGATCGTCCGGATCATGCACCGTGCCGCCGTCGACGACCGGATACTCGCGATGGCTCTCGTTGTCGATCGCCACCAGCACCGGCTTGGACGCGTCGATGTGCAGCCACTCCGGAAAGAGCAGATCGATCTGATGCACATGGTGGTAAAACGAGGAGTAGCTTGCCTCGTCGTACGGCACGTAATACGCCGCGCGCAACCCTTCGCCGCTGTTGAACGGGATGTCGGATGGCCTGCGGGTGGTCTTGCGCCGTGCCGGGCGAACTGCTTTCACGCCGCGTGGCGGAGCAGCCCGGTCGGGGATGGCTTTGTAGTTGTGACGGAACGCCGGCAGCAGCAGCTCCGGCAAAGGCTGGCTGCGCAGTACATTGAAGATAAAGCCCGCGAGCACAAGCGTGGTCAGCACCGCGGTCACATCGAGGATGCGCCGAAGCCGTTTCCAGCGTTTTCTCTGGGGGTCGAAAAATATCTGCTTATCGGGCATGAGCCTTCGCGATGCGTTGGAACGATTTAGGTTATACAGTACGAATCGTATGGAAGCCGCTTCTTTGAGTCAATCGAGACCTGCCGGTTGCAAACTCGCTGGTTTTAGCGCGAAGGCGTCGGTTGCGGCGGCGCTCCTCGCCGGGCTCCTTCTACGCATTTGGATGTTCCGGCGCTTCTTCGCGACCAATGGCGATACCGCCGTCTACGGCGACATCGCCAAAAACATACTGCTACACGGCCGTTACGCGCTCACCGTCGGATCGGGCCAGGCGTTTCCTACTTTGATTCGGCTTCCCGGCTATCCGCTTTTGCTCGCCGTGTGCTTCAAAATCTTCGGGGTAGGGAACTACGACGCCGTCGTTTGGCTGCAGATCTTCGTAGAACTCGGGGGCTGCCTGCTTTTAGCCGATTGCGCGCGTCGCGTTGCTTCGGCGCACTATAGCGCTGCCGCCGCGCAGGGAGCGTTATGGCTGGCCGCTCTGTGTCCTTTCACCGCCGTCTACGCCGCGAATCCTCTCACCGAGGCGCCAACGCTCTTTTGTCTGGCGCTGGCGATGGCGACAGCCGCACGCTTTCAGGAAAAGCCCCGTTGGTCGACTGCGCTGTTGTTTACTTTGGCCGTGACCTACGCGGCGTTGTTGCGCCCTGACGGCGCGCTCGCTGCGATCGCCTTTGCGCCCGCGCTTTTATTTCGTCCGCCCACAGTCTCACCGTTCGCCGCAAAACGGATGGCGCGCATGGCGATCGTCTGCGTCCTGCTGGCCCTCGCGCCTTTTGCCGCGTGGACCACTCGCAATTGGCATGTCTTTCACGTCGTTCAGCCGCTCGCGCCGCGCTCGGCCACCGATCCCGGCGATCCGGTCACGCCGGGTTGGGACCGCTGGGTGAAAACCTGGTGCCTGGACTTTATCTCCACCTATCAGGTCGTCTGGAACGTTCCCGGCGACGAACTCGACATCGGCAAACTCCCCAGCCGCGCCTTCGATTCGCCCGCGCAATACGCTGAGACCGCCGCTCTCGCCGACGCCTACAACAAGAACGGCTACAACCTGACTCCGGAAATCGACGCCGGCTTCGGGCGTCTCGCCGCCGAGCGCGTGGCGACTCATCCGCTGCGATCGTATCTCTGGCTGCCTATCGGACGTGTCGTCGACATGGGGCTGCGCCCGCGCGTCGAGAACCTGCCTATAGACCTTGACTGGTGGATGTACTCGCATCATCACGTCGAAACGCGGTTCAGTTGGTTTTACGCGGCGCTGAACGTGATCTATCTGCTGCTCGCCATCGGCGGCCTGTTTCTCCGCCCTCGCATGGCGGCATGGATGCTGCTCTACATGCTGCTGCGTAGCGCAATGCTGCTGACCGTTACGCCGCCCGAAGCGCGCTATACGCTGGAATGCTTTCCCATGCTCTTCGTTCTTGGAGGCATCGCGATCGGACGCATCTTCTCAAGAACGCCGCGCCCGTAAGAGGCGGCCTGATTCATTACTTGACCCATTACTGAGTGACGGTCGTCGTCTTGCCGTCGGTCTTGAACTTGAAGGCGTCTGCCGGCAGCGACGGCGGATTCACATTGATGTTCGAGTACGCGCAGACGCGCGACGCGCCGTTGCCCAGGTCGAAGATCTGCTTCAAGCTCACCGCACGCGAGGTATCGAGCCATACCGTCACCTTCGCTATGGTCTTGCGAACAGTTGGGTCCTTGGCGACTAACTCCAGCTTCTCGGTTTTAATGTTGTTGAGCGTCTCCGGGCCGTCGTCCTTGATCGTCCATTTATCGGCGAGTTCTGTCCCGCTAGCCCCGAAGCCTAGCATGATATAGCTCTCAAACTGCGTCGCCCTGTTAATAATCGTGATCTGATCGATTCCAGGATCGAAGAGTTGCAGCCGGCCGCCGGTGAACATGTAGGTCTTCGGCAGATTGTTGCCGTCCTGCTGCTTGACGTGCGCCGCCATGGAGAACGTCGAGCCTTTGCGCTGGTAGTAGGCGGTTCCCGTCATCACCTGCTTATCCGGAATCGGCTCCGTGACGTAAGAGTCGAACTCAAAATCGGCGGTGGTGGCGTGAAACTTGGCTGCTGACGCATCAAGCTCTTTCAGTACGTTTTGAAGATCGTCCGCCAGCACGAAGCGTCCAGGCAATGCAAAAAACGCTGTCACGGCCATCAAAATCAAACTCTTCTTCAGGGCCATAATCTTTCCTTCGTTCCAGTTGGATGCATTGCCGTCCAAATCGGAAATCTGCTCGGCAAGCTCTAGCGGTGCGCCCAGATCTTCCAGATCGGATTTCCCAGGCTGTCGGTCGCCGTCTCCCAACGCTCGACGAACACCGCATCGCCCGTGACAGGCTCGATCGCCAGCCGCAGCGCTTTCTTCACGTCCTTCTGCGATGCGCCCTCGGGAATGTGCACATCCGCGGCCTGCACAGAGACGATCACGTCATGGCTGCCATCTCCGACCACCTGAATCGGATGCGCCGGCCCTGCCGCGCTGCTCGGCTTATCGCCGTAGCTCCAAAGATGCGGCGTGATAAAGATGAACAGCAGGATCAGCGAGACCATCACGTCGTAGTGAACGTTGCCGCGCGGATACGTCCAGTAAAAATAGCTCTTGAGAATTTTGTTCATACCGCCCTTACCGCGTAATTCGTTCCGTGATGCGTTCCAGACCGTTCATGTAAGGCCGCAAGGCCTCCGGCACAACGACCGACCCATCGGCCTGTTGATAGTTTTCAAGAATCGCCAGCCACGTGCGCCCCACCGCAAGCCCGCTGCCATTCAAAGTGTGCACGAACTCCGTCTTGCCTTTGCCGCCCGGCTTGAAGCGAATGTTGGCGCGCCGCGCCTGAAAGCTTTCGAAGTTCGAGCATGAAGAGATCTCGCGATAAAGCTGCTGCCCCGGCAACCACACTTCCAGATCGAAGGTCTTCGCCGCAGAGAACCCCGTATCGCCAGCGCACAACAGCATACGACGATAGGGCAGCTTGAGCGCTTCCAGAATCTCTTCCGCGTTGCGCGTGAGCTTCTCGTGCTCCGCGTCGGACTCTTCCGGCCGTGCAAACTTCACCAGTTCGACCTTCTGAAACTGATGTTGGCGAATCACGCCGCGTGTATCTTTGCCCGCTGCTCCCGCCTCGGCTCGAAAGCATGGCGTATAGGCTGTCAGCGAAATCGGCAGCTTTTCATCGTCAAGAATCTCGTCGCGATAGAGATTCGTGACAGGCACTTCGGCCGTGGGAATCAGCCAGTGATCGTTGTCCTTGAACTCGCCGCGCGTCACCGCATCCACGTCTGCATCCGAAGTACGAAACAAATCTTCAGCGAACTTCGGCAACTGTCCTGTCCCGAACAAGCTCTTCGAGTTGACCATGAACGGCGGCAGCGTTTCGGTGTAGCCGTTCCGTTCCGTGTGCGTGTTCAGCATGAAATTGATGAGTGCGCGTTCCAGCCGCGCGCCCGCGCCCATGTACACCGCGAATCGCGCGCCGCTCAGCTTTGCCGCACGCTCCAGGTCAAGAATGCCCAGCGCTTCGCCGATCTCCCAATGCGGCTTCGGCTCAAAGTCAAACTTCGGCTTCTCGCCCCATGTCTTGACGACGACGTTGTCTTCTTCCGACTTGCCGGCCGGGACCTCATCGCGCGTAAGGTTCGGAATGCGCGCCAGCGACAGCCGCATCTGCTCGTCGAACTCCCCGGCGGACTTATCCAGCTCGTCAAGCCGGTCCTTCAGCGCGCGCGTCTCTTCCATCACGGCGGTCGCGTCCTCGCCGGCTTTCTTCAGCGCGCCAACCTTCTGGCTCAGCTCATTACGCCGCGCCTTCAATTGTTCTGCTTGGGTAATGGCTTCGCGGCGGCGCTGATCGAGGGCCCTGAAATCACCCAGCAAAGCTGCCGGGTCAGCCCCTCGCGCACGCAGTTTTTCTTCCACTTTTTCCAGGTTTCCCCGGACAAATCCCAGGTCGAGCATGTCCTTACCAGTCTACTCGACCCAATAACGGCGTCTTCACTTCGCAATCGCTTCGGCTTTTGCGGCGTCTTCTTTTGCAGGGTTTTCGTTCAGCCGCTCTTTCCATCCCGGCAGGGTCTGGTCGCCCGTGATCAGTCGCGCTCCACGCGTAAACGTGAAATACGACCAGATCCACGCCGTAAACACCGAGATCCTGTTGCGGAACCCGATCAAAAAGAAGATGTGCACCGAGATCCACGTCGCCCATGCAGGCAGCCCGCTTAAATGCGCTTTGAACGGCCACTCTACCTTCGCCACGGCAGCCATGCGCCCGATCGTCGCCATGTCGCCCTTGTCGAAGTAGCGAAACGCCGGCCGCGGCTTGCCGGCCAGATCGGCCTTGATCATGCGCCCCACGTGATCGCCCATCTGCATCGCCGGCTGCGCCACGCCCGGCACCTGCTGCCCATCCTGCTCGACATGCGCCAGGTCGCCCAGGATGAAAACGTTCGGCAGATCGGGTGGATTTAACGTGCCGTCTACCAGCACGCAGCCGCGCTTGTCGATCGGAGCGCCCAGCATCTTGCCCAGCGGGGAGGCCTGCACGCCCGCGGCCCACAGCGTCACCGCCGCGTCGATGCGCTGTCCGTTGGCCTCCACCCATCCCGCGCCCACGCCCGTCACGTGTGTTCCCGTATGGACTTCGACCCCAAGATTTTTGAGCTGCTCTTCGGCCTTCGCCGACAAGTCCGGCGGATACGCGGCAAGAATGCGCGGTCCATTGTCGATCAGCATCACCCGCGCCCGGCGCGGATCGATATGCCGAAAATCATGGCGCATGTAAAGCTTCGCGATGTCGCTGATCGCCCCGGCCAACTCCACTCCCGTCGGTCCTCCGCCGATGACGACGAAGTTGAGCGGAGGATGCCAGCCATGTTCCTGCATCTGCCGCTCCGCCAGTTCAAAGGCAAGCAGCACTCGGCGGCGAATCTCCGTTGCGTTTTCAATGGTCTTGAGACCGGGCGCAAATTGCGCCCATTCGTCATGGCCGAAATAAGAGTGTGTTGCTCCCGTTGCCAGCACAAGGTAGTCGTAGTTGACGCGCGCCCCCGAGCCCAGCGAGATCTCCTGCGCTCCGGCGTCGATCCCCACAACCTCATCCATCAATACTTCAGCATTTTTTTGATGCCGCAGAATCGTGCGGATCGGCTGCGCAATCTCGGCCGGCGATAGCACTGCCAACGCCACCTGGTAAAGCAGCGGCTGAAAGGTGTGATGATTCCGCCGGTCCAGCAGCGTCACTGCCACCGGCAGATGCGCCAGCGCGATGGCCGCATGCAGACCCGCAAATCCGCCGCCTACGATCACTACACGCGGCTCGCCCGATTGCGAAGGCAAGGAGCTAGCGAATTCACCCAAAAGTTTGCACCTCACAAATTCGATGCTTTGCGAACCCCTTAAGTGGCGCAATCACTCATCGAAATACCAAGACGGCGTCATTTTTCCATCCATCCCGCGGATTATTTGCGTTGTTTGGTAATACGAATCTCAGGCCATTCTCTATCATGAATTTTCACACCAGCGAAACAGGAGTACGCAATGACGCAGAATCCGCCGCAAATCTTCTCCGGCATCCGTCCTGAGCAATTCACGAAGTTGAGCGAGCAGGCGCGCGCCAAGGGCATCGACATGAATGGGAACGCTGGAACCGCCTCAAAATTTGGCGTGGAAGTGTCGTGGGACTACTCGCCCGAGACGGGGGAGCTCATCTTCCGGTGCACCAAGACGCCCATGTTCGTGAACGCAGCAACGGTGTACGCGAAGCTCAAGTCGGTCGTTGAGGCGAGCCTGGCGGCTTCCTGAGTGTGGCGGCGTATTGCGTCACGGAGTGCTATTGGCGGCCAATCTCCTTCTTTCCTCAAACAGAGCGACGCCAGAGCTCGCTCACCAGCAGCCCGCGCAAATGCGCCTTCTCTTCGCGGAGAACAAAACCGGCTTGCCTGAGCGCCGCGCGGTGCTCGGGAAGGCGAGCGACGCGGAGGCCGGTGAGAATCCGGAAGCCTAGATACAGGCCGAAAATGAGCGGCCGTGCAATGAGCGCGCCAAACCAGCCATCCGGCGCGGAAAATTCCGAGATGAGCCACTTCGCTTCCGGAGCGCTGCAGGCATGGAGACGCTGTGCGAGCGCCGCGACCTCCGCAGTCGTGAGGCAGTCGAGAACGAAGTGAGTGACGATCAGATCGTAGTCGGAGCGCTCAGGCCGCCACGCGCGCAGGTCGGCGCAATGCGTTTGTACGCGGTCCCCAGGGGCGCCTGCATTGTGCAGAAGCTGCCGGAGCATGGCGTCGCTTAAGTCGACAGCGTCGACGCGGATCGTCGGGTTCGCATGAAGCAGCCGCGCCGTGAAGCGGCCGTCGCCGTCGCCGAGCGCAAGAGCGGCGCCGGAATCCAGCGTGTCATCGAGAAAGGCGCAACGGCAGCGCCCAAGAGCCTTTCCAAACGTCACTTGCTCCATCCAGCGATAGCAGCGCGCAAGGCGATTGAAGTTGGGCTGCCGATTCATCGCGCCAGGCAGACAAGCGGCGTGAGGAGGGCCAGATCGGCCGCGCCGCGTAGCGCCAGCGGCGAAAGACGGTCGCGCCATTGATGCAGCAGAGCAATCAGACAAGCGCTGACGGCGCCGGCAACCGACATCGCCCCAGCGTGCGGGTATAAGGCGTGCGAATACAAGCTCTGCGGCTGCTGGAGAGACAAGCCCGCAGCCAGAGCCAATCCGATTGCTGCAAGCGCCGCGCCGGCAAACTCAATTCTGCGGACGCTACCGGATTCCCAGCAGTCAATCGCGCTGCAATTGAGCCATGCAAGAGCGGCGAAGAACCCGGCGAGCAATAACAGCGGCGCCATAGATCCGATCGTCGCGAACGGTGCGCGCCCATGCACGCGCGACAGCGCCGGCAACGCGCATCCTGCAGTGAACAACACGCCGACCGCCAGCTCCTTTGAGCCAATGCGCCGCGCCCATCTTGGAAGCCAGTCCGCGCCATGCACGCCTGAAAAGTAGACAAGCGCGGCGGCAGCCAGCACGGAGTTGCGTTCGCGCGCCCCCACAGGCATCTGCAGCAATACCAGAGCCGCGGCGCCCACAGCCGCTACGCCAGCCAATGGCGTCAGGATGCGGCGATGCCTCCAGTGAAAGAAATGCCGCTCGCGCAGGGTGCTGTCCTCGCCGGATCGGAGCGCAGCGCGAGCGTCCAGAAGCCGGTCAGCCACATAGACGGCCCAGGTGACCAGCGCGATCAGGACCGGCGCCCAGTGCGGAAGTTGAACCTGGGCAGCCCACGCAAAGCTGAGAGCCCAAACCACGGCGACCGTTGGCGCGTCGAAGCTGGCCAGATGCCAAAAGCGGAGAATCCTGGGCGCCTTAAGCGGAGCCGGTTCTACACGACTCTTCTGGTCTTCTGCAGATGAACTCGCCAGAGGAAACAGCATCACTTCAATTGTAGATTCGGCCGAGGATTCACCGTGGATTGCGAGGGAATACCAGCGCCCTTCAATTGTTACATTTATGTTAAAATTGATCTTTCACGTAGATTCGGTATCTTCTGCTGGCGGATCGAACTCACCCCCATGATTCTCTATCTCATGCGCCACGCCGACGCAGGCGTTTCGCGCGAAAACCCGCAACTCGACGGCAAGCGCGCCCTTGTGAAAGAAGGTAAGGATCAGTGCATGCTGATGGCGCGCATGATGGGCGCGCTCCGCGTGCAGATCGACGTGATCGTTTCGAGTCCCCTCAAACGCGCCCTGCAAACCGCCCAGTTTGTAGGCACGGAGATGGGCTACGAGGCCAAAGTCGAGATCAGCCCCGCGCTCGCGCCGGACGCCGATTTCGCTGCCTTTCAAAAGCTGATCGAGAAGTACGCCGACCGCGAAGGCGTGCTCCTGGTGGGCCACAATCCCAACCTGTTCAAGTTCCTCGGCAGAATCATCACCGGCAACGGCGGCGCGGGCGTGCGCATGCGCAAGGGCTCGGTTGCGCGCATCGATATGTCCAAGCACCCGCCCCTGCTGCAGTGGCTCGTTGACCCGCGCATGGCGCGCTGGATCTACGCCAGCGTCACGAAGAGTTCGCGCCCGAAGACATCGCGGAAATAATCCGCTTCCTTGCGCAGCGACCAAAGCTCCAGCTCGCAGCCCGTGCGGCCCGGCTTCACCTCAAAGTAAATGCGCTTGGGATAGACGCGCGCGACAAAGCGCAACACGTCGCTGGCCCGGTCCTGATTGAGGGCGACCGCTAGCCGCAGCAGCACCGCGGCGCGCTGTACGTTCTTGTGTTCATCTGCGGGAATGTTGCGCAGCGCCCGATCGCCGGGCTGCGGCCGGCTCTTGCCCAGGTAGCGCGCCAGCGCCGAGATAATCGTGCGTTGGAGCTGCGTGTAGCCGTAGATTTCCGAGCTCGAGATGATGTATTGCGTGTGTCGGTGATGTCCCTGGTGGTTGATGAATTTCCCGGTGTCGCGCAGCACAGCGGCCGCGGCGAGCCAGCCTTCGTAGTCCGGCGGCAACTGGTGCAGCGATTTTAGATCGCGATAAAGCTGCAGCACATGGGCCCGCACTGGTTCGGACTCCCGCTGGTCCACGCCATAGCGCTTCGCTGTCGCCAGCACGCTCAGCCAGCGCTCATGCTCCAGTTCGCGATGGACGGCCGCGCGCGCATCCTGCTCGGCCAGCATCTGCGCCAGCATGCCGTCGCGTAGCCCCAGAGATGAGTAACGAAAGCCCTTCAGCCCGTAACCCTCGAGCAGTTCGGCAAATACCTGAGCGCCGGCGACAATGATCTCCGCGCGCCGCGGGCCAATGCCAGGCACGGCCTCGCGTTCGGGCAAAGTCATCTTCGACAGTCGTGCTGCGAGCTTGCGCACAGCGCCGCTAGGCGTGATGCCCGCCGTTGAACTCTTGGAAGGCACGGCCTTGCCGGCCGCTTCGATCGCCTCGGCCAAAGCGGCAGCCGTGCCGGAGGTGGCGATGACCAGCGGCGCTTTCGCCGCAAGAATCTTGCGATGCGTCCGGCGCAGTTCGCGCGAGATCAGTTGCCGCATGCGCTTGATGCCGTCGGCGGGCGGCGGGTCCTCACGCAAAAACTCTTCCGTCAGCCGCACTGCGCCAAGGGGCGCGCTTACAGTCTCCTGGATGCGCTTGTGCTCCGAGAGCGTGATCTCGCAACTGCCTCCACCCAGATCGATCAGCAGCACCCGGCCGCCTGCGCCCGGCTCCGTCTGCATAATGCCGCGATGGATGAGCCGGCCCTCTTCGAGACCCGAGATGATCTCCATGTTCCAGCCGGTTTCGGCTTTCACCCACGCCTGAAACGCAGGCGCGTTGCGCGCATCGCGCATTGCAGACGTGGCCACCACCCGCAACTGGTCCACTCCGTGCGATTGCGCCGCTCGTTGAAAGCGCTTCAGCGCGCGCAGCGTTGCCGCCATCGCATCCGGCGAGACCAGGCCCGAATCAAAAACACTTGCGCCGAGCCGCGTAACCTCGCGGTCCTCGTGCAGCGTCTTCAAATGATGGGAAACGACTTTGGCGATTTTGAGTCTGCAGGAATTAGAACCAATGTCGATAGCGGCAAACGTGGGCATAGAAGAGCTATGAATTCTCCGAGAAAGAGAAAAACTGTTCTGCGGTCAAGATACACGACCCCGATGCACTAAAACGGAACAGCTTCTGTGAACATCCGGGCGCTTATGCGCAGAGAGATTTTGCCCCGGTGGTCACAGAAGCCGCGCGATGCGGAGTCTTTCTCTGCGCCGGCTCATCCTCCTCGACAGCGAACCGGGCCCGAAAGCTTTCACAAAGAGCGAGCGCCTTCTCCAATGACTCCTGCGCCATGGTCTCGAGCAGTTCGATGAGGTTGCCGTTCTTCGGCCCGTGACGAAGGACATTCGCTGCTTCGCAGGCCAGGTCGTCCCAATCGTGCCACTCGCCAATGGCCCCTTGCACCGCCTTAAGCTCCGCGGCCAATGCGGCGATTTGCAGGTCATTGCCGGACATCAGCTCGGCGAGGTAGCGCACGTCTTTGATCCGCTTGCGAAGAGTATGGAGATCTTTGGCGCGAAGCTCAGGAAACTCCGAGACCATTTCGCGATTCAGACCAACGAGCGCGTGCAAATCAAGTCGTGGGACCAGCGGCAGATGCGGTGAAAGTCCGGACTCGATGCCGACGATGGCTGATTCCACCCGTTCCCGCCGATGTTCGATGCTCGCAAGCAATCTTTGGCCCGCCGCTCGCCGATCTCTCTTGAATTGCCTCTCGAGTTCGCCGATCTGGCGAAGCGGTGTGCGGCTGGAGCGAGGCTCGTAGCCCGTAGAGGTCGTCAACGGGCCGCGAAGATCCTGCAGCTTGACCAGATAGATGTCGCAGTTGCGCACGGCGCCGAGAGCGCGCCGAAGATGTCTGGCTTCCTTCTGCCATTTTTTTACCGCGGGCGCCGCGGGCTGATCTGCATCGTACCCCTCGCGGCAATGCAAACCGAGCCAGTATTCGGTCTGCGCCTGAAGACGCAGCGTTGCCACGCGCAGCGCATGAACTCGCTTCCGCGTCGGCTTCTGCTCGCATTCACTGAGCAGGCGCCGCCAGCCTTCCAACTCGCTTGGCCAAGCCGGGTTTGCGCGCCTCATGTTTTTGGAACCTGTCTTCGCGCGGCCTGAATTCATGCTTCTTTAACCTTCTGCTCTCTATTTTGCAACAGTTTAGAGCCGTGGGGGACGGTGAACGCCGCCGCCGCCCGTAGTGTCTCGGCGCACCGGTCTGGTTGAACGAAGCTGGTATCCTTTTGTGAGTGGCGCCTTGCGCCAGAGTTCGTGGGAAATACGCTGCATCAACCCATCCCAGAGGACTCTGATGCGACCGATACCGGGGCGGTTTGGACGCTACGCTCAACCTTCACCAAGTTGTCAGGCGGACTCTGCCCGTCCAGGCTGAGCCAGAAAACACCCTATCCCGATCTTTGCGCCGCGCCAGTTCCATCGTGAACAGCGACGGATGACAAAGGAGAGAGACTTCAGCAACCTTGACGACTACGACTGACACAGAATCTTTGAGCCCATCCAATCGAACGCCTTCCACGGGCTCGGCCTGGCTGCTTCTCCTTGTTCTGTACGCCGCTGTCCAGTTCGCGGCGCTCTTTACTCCACCCTTGCTCGACGACGCCGACGCCAATCACGCCGAGGCCGCACAGCACATCGCCCAGAGCGGAGACTGGGTCACGCTCAAGATCAACGGCATTCGTTATCTTGAAAAGCCGCCGCTGCCATACTGGATCGATGCTGCGCTCTATCGCGTCTTCGGCGAGAACGCCTTCGCAACCCACCTGCCGAATTCGCTGGCTCTCCTTGGCTGCGCCTGGATCGCGTGGCTATGGGCGTCGCGCGCCTGGGGAAAACGCGCCGCGTTGTATGCCGCGCTGAGCATTCTCACCGCGATCGGGCCATTTCTGTACACGCGCTTCGCCATCCCCGAGGCTTTGCTCAGCTTCTTTTTTCTGCTCGCGCTCTACTGTTTTCTCACCGGCATGGAGTCACATCGACCCGGTCGCTTTTATGTCATGTGGGCGGCGCTGGCGCTCGCCACCTTGACGAAAGGCCTGATCGCTCCGATTTTCTTCGCGGGCGCAGCCGTGCCGCTGCTGTTGCTCAGCGGGCAGTGGCGCCGCTGGCTGCAATTCAAGCCGTTTTCAGGACTCCTGCTGTTCCTCGCCATCGCAGCGCCATGGCACATTCTGGCCGGCCTCGCGAATCCTGACCAGGGACATCCGGTGGGCAATCATCCCACCCCCGGACACGTCCACGGCTTCTGGTACTTCTACTTCGTCAACGAGCACTTTCTCCGCTTCCTGGGCCAGCGTTTTCCGCACGACTACAACAAGCTGCCCTTCGTCGCCTATTGGCTGCTGCATCTGGCGTGGCTCTTTCCGTGGAGTCTCTTTTTGCCGGCGATGCTCGTCTTCGCCTGGAGAACCCGCCACGGCTGGCTGCAGCATCTGCGCCGCGACGCCGGCCAGACCGTCGACTTTTATCTGGACCACGCGGCGCGCGAGGATGTGGCCGCCTATGTGGCGCGACTGAAGTTTCGCGTCCGTACCGTCTGGCTGCTGAGCCTGTTCTCGGCCTTCACCCTGCTGTTCTTCTCCATCTCCACGAACCAGGAGTACTACACATTTCCGTGCTGGCCGCCGCTGCTGATTCTGACTGCCGCTGTGGTCGCTACGATGGAAGAGAGCCGCGAGACCCGCCGGCCTCTGCTGTCGACCGCGTGGTTGACGGGCGCGCACGTAGTCTTCGCGGCGCTGGGCATCGCGGCGGCGGCGGCGCTCAGTTGGGGCCTCTGGCAGTCGCGCAACCTTCCCTTCATCGAAGACATTGGAACGCTCCTGGCCCATCGCGGCGTGGGCGATTACACGCTGTCGATGTCGCACCTCTTCGATCTCACCGGACCTTCGTTTGCGGCCCTGCGCCTGCCTGCGGGTCTGGCGATGATCGCATTGCTGATCGGGCCGCTGTGGGGCTGGTCGCTGCGGCTGCGCAAAAAAGACATCTCTGCGACGATTAGCGTTGCGCTGACGGCCGCGGTATTTCTGGTCGCCGCGCATATTGCCTTCGCGCGCTTTGAGCCGATGCTCAGCTCGAAGAAATTGGCGGATACGATCCAGCGCGTTGGTTCGCCGGCTGATTCGTTCATCATCTACGGCGATCAGTCGGACGCGTCCTCCGTCATCTTTTACTCGCATGATTTTTTGCGTAAGCCGGCCTACCTCGTGCTGGAGCCCTGCTCGCCGCACGGAAACGGGTCGTCGCTCTTGTGGGGATCCTGCTATCCCGATGCGCCGCACATTTTTCTCAGTGAAGATCAGCTCGCGAAGATGTGGGGCGCCGGCGAGCGCAAATGGCTCTTCGCCCAGGATAAAAATCAGTCGAAGGCTCAGCAGCTTCTCGCCGGTCGGCTCATTCCCGTGCAATCCATCGCGGACAAGACTCTCTGGACCGACCGGCCGTTGAAGTAGCTACTGCGCAGCCCGCATCTTCCCACCCGGCAGCAACTGAAAAACGCGCCCGCGCCAAAGAATCTTGCTCGAAAAATAGCTGGCGGCCCAGAAGATAAAACCCATCAGATCGCGGACCGGGTACAGAACCAGCAGATTGAACCAGCTGCGATCCCGCACTACCGCGCGGCCTACGGCGAGCGATAACGCAAGGCGAGTCGCCAGAGCCCAGGCAAACAGCCCAATCCCCCATCCGGCATGATGCAACGCGGCGCCCGTCGCAAGCCCAACCAGGCCGAACGGCACACTAAACGTGAGCGCCGTGCCGAAATGCCCCTTAGGCCGCGAGAACCGCGTCGACTTCATCCAGCGCACCTGGTGCTTGAGCGAAGCGACAAAGCTTGTATTGATCACGATGTGATCGATGGCGTGATGGCTTAGCACAACCTGCTCGCCCAGCCGCCATGTCTCGTGCCCAAGAATGAAATCGTCGGCGCAGTAGGCGGCCGTGACGCGAAAGCCACCCATCTGCCGAATCGTCGCGCGACGAAAGGCCATCGTCGGCCCTAGCGTGAACTGCATGCCTTCCATGGCCCGCGCAGCCAGCACCCCGGAGGTCATCTCCACGCTCATGCCCACCGCCTCGAGCCGCGCCCAAAGGCCGCCTCCCGACGCCACGCCGCGATAAGGACACGTAATGGCGCCCACCTTAGGATCGGCGAATGGCAAGGCCACTGCGCGCAAATAATCAGCAGTCACGCGCACATCGCTGTCGCTGATGATCAGGATCTGGTGTGTAGCCGCAGTCTCCATATGCTCCATGGAGATCACCTTGTCGTTGATATAGTCGGGCTCGCCGCCGGTCGAGAGAAACTGCGTAGGAATGTGCGGATAGCGCGCAGCTACGCGGCGGGCGATCGCGAGCCCCGCGTCATTCGCTGATCGGGCGCAAAACAGAATCTCGTAGGCGGGATAATCCTGTTCGAAGAATGTAGCCAGATGAGCTTCAAGATCGGGCTCGGCGCCATGCAGCGGTTTGAGCAGCGTAAGCGGCGGAGTAAAGCCCGGCCGCTCGCAGAGCTTGCCGAGCGCCGCGCGGCGTTCGCGAAGATAAGCCGGCGTGGCGGCCAGCACTATGCCGGCAAAAACCGTTGAGGTGAGAAGGCCGAACCCAGCCAGCCCAAGCAGGACGTACAACATGCAGCACTAAGAATACCCGTACGAACCGCTTCTTAGGATCAGGATGAAACCGTTCGTAATCCCACCGTTCGTGGTCCGGGAACCGGAACAGGCCTTCAGGCGTCGCGCCGGGGCGCATTCCGCGGTGGAACCACCGCTGGCTTGCGCAGCGGGACAATAGCGCCGGACGAGCTCGGCGCAGCTTGCTGAAACCGCGAAAGCATCTCCGAACGCACGTACTCGACAAAGCTCTGCATCTGGCGGTTCATCTCCTCCATGCGCTCGCGCATCTGCAGAATGATGGCGATGCCGGCGATGTTCACGCCCAGATCGCGCGCCAGGTTCAGGATGAACTCCAGCCGCTCTACGTCCTCGTCGGTATAGAGGCGCGTATTGCCTTCGGTGCGCGAGGGCTTCAGCAGCCCTTCACGCTCGTAAAGCCGGAGCGTCTGCGGATGAATCCCATACATCTCGGCGACCGCCGAGATCATGTATGCGCCTTTGGATTTGCGTTTCGTGGCCATTGCGGATTCCTTCGCCAGCTTACCTCAAGTCGCGTAAATATCGCCTTACAGCTTGTCGAAAAGCGTGACCCGCGGATCCTGACTGTTCAGCTTCGCCAGCTCGCGCATGATCTCTTTGCTGCGCTCGTCCTGCAGGTGCGGAACGACCACGTTGACCGTGACAATCTGGTCGCCGCGCTGACCCGCATTCGAGGCGCTCTCCACGCCGCGTTCGCGCATACGCAGCTTCTGTCCGCTCTGCGTGCCCGGAGGAATCTTCAACTGCGCGCGGCCATCGATCGTCGGTACGTCTACCTTGGCGCCGAGAGACGCTTCCGGCACCGTCACCGGCACGGTGATGTGGATGTCGTCGCCGGTGCGCGTAAACACCGGATGCGCGCCCGTGCGGACAATGACAAATAGATCCCCTGCCGCGCCGCCATTCACTCCTGCGTTTCCTTTGCCCTGCAGGCGAATTCGCTGCCCGTCGCGCGTGCCTGGCTTGATGCGAAACTCCACTGTCTCGGTCTTGCTGATGGTTCCTTCGCCGTGGCACGTCGGGCAGTCGTTCGACACCCTGCCCGTTCCGTTGCAGCGCGGGCAGGGAATGTTGAACTTCATCCGGCCGCCCATCTGCGTCACCTGGCCCGAGCCGTTGCACTCCGGGCAGGTCATCGGGCCGCCGGTGTGCGCCTGGCCATGGCAGGTCGGGCAAATCTCCTGGCGGTGAATCTGCAGGCGCGCCGGTCCGCCGCGAATGGCGGTCCAAAAATCGACGGTCGCCTGATACTCGAGGTCGCTTCCCGGCTGCGGGCCGCGCGGCCTCTGCGCATCAGGCGCGCCGCTGAAGATGCCCGAGAAGATGTCCTTGAAGCTGCCCCAGGTCGACGAGCCGGCGCCTGCCTGCGGTCCAGGGCCGCCGCCACCCTGAAATCCCGAGAAGTCGAATCCCCCGAAGTCGACCGGCGGTCTGCCGCCGCTGTTCTGCTGGCGCGCATAGGCTTCGGCCTGCGCCGGGTCAATCTGGTCGGAGTAGAAGCCAACCTGATCGTAGATCTTGCGCTTCTTCTCGTCGCTCAGGATGTCGTTGGCTTCGGAGATCTCTTTGAACTTCTCCTCGGCCTTCTTGTCGCCAGGATTCACGTCCGGGTGATACTTGCGCGCAGCTTTCCGGAAGGCCTTGCGGATCTCCTCCGGCGTGGCCGTCTTTTTCACGCCCAGCAGCGCGTAATAGTCTTTGTTAGTCGTTGTAGGCATTTGTTTTCTTTACAAACTCAACTTACGGTTAGTGATTTCTCAGCTTCTCTTCGAGTCGCATTCACACTGTTTATCGGCGCTTCATGCAAACTGGCGTGGCTTCAATTTGCTCGTCCGGTCGCGAGGCGCCGGAAAAACCTCCAATTGAATGCGTTCGGTCGACGTCTGGCTGGCTACCTCGAGATCGAACGTCATCTGCACCTTCATCCAGAAGTCCGGCGGAGTTCCAAAGTAGCGGGCAAGACGAAGCGCGGTGTCGGCAGTAATGCCTCGCCTTTCTCTAACAATCTCCGAGATCCTAGTCACTGGCACCCGCAGGGCAAGCGCCAAAGCATTCGCCGAAAGGCCCATCGGCGTAAGAAAATCTTCACGCAGAAGCTCGCCAGGATGGATGGGCGCTCGTTCACGAGGCTTGCGCGGGATATTCATGCGATCTCCTCAAATTATTATCGGCTTCGCCGGTCTAAGCGTCTCCGACAAACGACGAATCTCCGCGAAATCATCGCTTGACGGATCATGTTTAACGTTAAGCGTAACGCGATATACAACATAGATGCGCAAAGCCGGTCCAACGCTGCAAAACGATCGGGGCGGGCGACTGATCTGTCGCCCGCCCCGTTATAGAACCTGCCTCTATGTATCGATTAATCGCCCGCCACAGCATGCGTACGAGTGGCCTGCTTGTAAGCCCGGAAGACGATCTGCGGCCATACCTGCTCCATGGAAAGTCCGCGCCGGCGAATCATCTCTTCCACAGCCAGGGTGGCGCCAGGACAGGTCGGCTCGAGAGCATCGTCCTGTACCAGGTAGCCGCCGGGAGTCAGATTCTCCAGCGCGATATTCTGCGCAAAGATCGACGGCCCGTACAGCACCACATCAATATGCGCCAGGCCGATGGATCCAAGCCTACGGCATGCGTCCGGCGCTGTTTCTTCGATCAGTCCGGGAATGAACTCGAGATTGGTAAGGCCTAGGAATAGAGCAGCCGCGCGCGTGCGCTCGAGGTTGACGTCGAGAAAGTCCTCTGGCGGCTTATCTACGCCGGTTTTCAAGGCGGGCAGGCCGGCAAAGGTATCCAGCGAAAACATTCGCGCCGAGGGATAGTATTCCTTGAGCAGAGTAGCCATGAAGACCGCGCTGCCGCCCTTGAAGGCGCCAAATTCGATGATGTTCTGCGACGGCAGTTTGGCCAGAAAGAACTTGATGAGGATGAACAGATTGATGAAGCGCGCCTGAACCACCATGGACTCGACGGCCGGCAACCGAGAGGCCTCAAGCGCCTTGCGATACACCGGATCGCGCCGGACATCTTCGCCCAGCGAACCGTATTTGACGGGCGTCGATCGTTGGTAGCCTTCATAGAGGCAGCGGCCTTGCTCAAATACCCGCTGCATGTCCGGCACTTCAGGCAGAGACTCAAGAACTTTGGGAGACGCGAGACGCCTGCGGGCGGCGCGAGTCAATTCAGAAATCTTGGCCCTCATAGATTGGGTAATCCTCTATGAATTTAAAGATTTGGCTATCGGGTAGCTGTTCCAGCGTCCCCGAAATGCAAGGCAAGGTCTATAACACTTTAGTCGATCAATTTCACCAATTATTTTTCGAAGGGATCCGCCCGAATTTCTCGTCTATACCAAAACGAGCAAATTTGACCAACGCTCATGATGGAGACTTTCCGTCTTCGATAGTTACGTCTGCGATTCTGCTCAAGGCCGCAGAAACGGGCGAGGAATTCAATGACTCCATCTTCCGACGATGCTGAAGGGCCGCCATCTCGCCTTCGAATTGGCTGGGAGATATATCCGCCATACGTTCTTCCTTGAAAGAAAAGAAAGGGAGAGCAACAATCGTTGCCCTCCCCTCTGTTTTTCCGCCGAAGGCGGCATTGCCTGGACGGCCAGTCCTACTTCTTGTCCTCAACGTCCACGTACTCGGCGTCGATGACTTCGCCTTCCTTCTTCTGCCCGCTGGCCCCCGCGCCATCAGCCTGCGCCGTTGGCTCACCAGGTCCACCTGCTGCCGGCGCCGGCGCCGAGTTGGCTTTGTACATCGCCTCGGCCAGCTTGTGGCTCGCCTGGGTCAGCTTCTCGTGCGCCGCCTTCATCTCCTGCGCCGAAGGCGTACCTTCCAGCGTCTTCTTCGCTTCAGCCAAAGCTGCTTCCACCTCGGTTTTGTCGGACGCCTGTACTTTTTCGCCGCCGTCCTTCAGCATCTTTTCTACGTTGTAGACCATCGAATCGAGCTGGTTGCGCGCCTCGATCTCTTCGCGCTTGTCCTTGTCTTCGGCAGCGTGCGCTTCGGCTTCCTTGGCCATCTTCTCGACCTCTTCTTTCGAGAGGCCCGAGCTGGATGTGATCTGAATGCGCGTGTCCTTGCCCGTGGCGTTGTCCTTCGCCGTCACATTCAGAATGCCGTTGGCGTCGATGTCGAAGGTGACCTCGATCTGCGGCACACCGCGCGGCGCCGGAGGAATGCCCGCCAGCTTGAACTTGCCCAGCGTCCGGTTCTGAGCCGCCATCGGGCGCTCGCCCTGCAGCACGTGCACCTCGACCTCTGTCTGCGAATCAGCCGCCGTCGAAAACGTCTCCGTCTTCTTCGTCGGAATCGTCGTGTTGCGCGGAATCATCGGCGTCGCCACGCCGCCCAGCGTCTCGATCGCCAGAGTCAGCGGCGTCACGTCGAGCAGCAGCAGATCCTTCACTTCGCCGGCCAACACGCCCGCCTGAACCGAAGCGCCCACGGCTACGACCTCATCGGGGTTCACGCCGCGATGGGGCTCCTTGCCGAACAGCTGCTTCACCAGCTCCTGGATCTTCGGCATACGCGTCTGTCCGCCGACCAGCACAACCTCGTCGATCTGGCTCGCCGTCACGCCCGCGTCCGACATCGCCTTCTTGCACGGCTCAAGCGAACGCTCCAGAAGATCGGCCACCATCTGCTCCAGCTTGGCCCGCGTCAGCTTGCGCACCAGGTGCTTGGGACCGCTGGCGTCCGCCGTAATGAACGGCAGGTTGATCTCCGTTTCGATCGTCGTCGACAACTCGATCTTGGCCTTTTCCGCAGCGTCCTTCAGACGCTGCAGAGCCATCTCGTTGCCCTTGGAGCTCAGATCGAGACCCTCTTCCTGCTTGAACTCGGCGATGAGCCAGTCCACGACACGCTGGTCAAGGTTGTCGCCGCCCAGGTGTGTGTCGCCGTTGGTCGACTTGACCTCGATGACGCCTTCGCCGACTTCCAGAATCGAGATGTCAAACGTGCCGCCGCCGAAGTCATACACGGCGATCGTCTCGTCCTTCTTCTTGTCCAGGCCATAGGCCAGCGCAGCCGCCGTCGGCTCGTTCACAATGCGCTTTACTTCGAGGCCTGCGATCTTGCCTGCATCCTTGGTCGCCTGGCGCTGGGCGTCGTTGAAGTATGCCGGAACCGTGATCACGGCTTCCGTAACCGACTCGCCGAGATAGGCTTCGGCGCTCTTCTTCAGCTTCTGGAGGATCATGGCCGAAATCTCAGGCGGGGTATACTCCTTGCCCTGCGCCACGACCGCTACGTGATCGCCCTGCTGGACGACCTTGTAGGGCACCATCTTCATCTCGTTGTCGACTTCGTTATAACGGCGGCCCATAAACCGCTTGATGGAGAAGATCGTGTTCTCCGGATTGGTGATGGCCTGGCGCTTGGCGACCTGGCCGACCAACCGCTCGCCGCTCTTGGAAAAGCCGACGATGGAGGGGGTCGTGCGCGCTCCCTCCTCATTGGGAATGACTTTGGGCTCTCCGCCCTCGAGAACGGCCACGCACGAGTTTGTGGTGCCGAGGTCAATACCGATAATTTTTGCCATGTTGTGGGTTCCTGCCTATAGAGATTCAGACAAAGTATAAGATGCATGATTGAGTGTGTTAGTGTCAACTTTTCTTGATTGAGTTGGAATAAATTAGTCACCCTCGCTAGGAAATCAGCGCGCTATTATCGTTTTCGCTTTTTGTTCGCTTTTGCGGTAGAGTACTGTCCACGGAGGATCGAAAAATGGCCACCCTTCAAGATCTACAAAATAGCGCCCGGAAACTCGCTCAGCTCAGACAAGACGATTCGAACTCATTCCCCATCAGCACCGACCGACTGCACCCGCTCGGCTTGCCGATCAAGGCTCACTTCCATCGCCTCTTCGCTGTCAAGAAACACAGCGCCACCCATCTGCATTACGACTTGAGGTTGGAACTGAACGGCGTGATGAAGAGCTGGGCGCTTACGACCGGCCCAAGCTATTACCCAGGCGATGCGTCGCAGGCCATTCAGATGCCCGACCACAGCAAAGAGAACATCGACTTCGAGGGACTCATTCCCGAGCCCAGATATGGCGCCGGCATCATCATGCAATGGGACTGCGGGGTATGGGCGCCGCAGTCGGAATATCTCGATGTAGACGCCGCTTTGCGCAACGGATATTTGGGGCTGAACCTAGACGGGAGCAAGCTGAAAGGGAACTGGGAGCTCATTCGAATCAAGAACGATGAGCAAAAGCCCGTTTGGATCTTCATCAAAGCCGCCGACTCATACGCGAGAAGCGCGCAGGGTAAAAGCATCCTGGACGAAGCGCCCAACAGCGTGCTTTCGGGAAAAAGTCTGAAAGAGATCAAGTGGGATTGGAACAACCCCAAGAGTGAAGACAATCTTGTGCCGACGCTCTTTTAATCGTTCAGGCGTCGCCAAAGACTTTCAAGCCGCTGGCGCGAGCGGATCGCGCAAGTTTCTGATCGAAAGTTGCGATCGTGAACCGCATGCGCAGAGCAAGCTCAAGGTATGTCGAGTCGTAAGCTGTTAGCCCATGTGTGCGCGCGAGCGACAGAATCTCTGACTGATGCCTACCGGGTGGTTCAGAGTCTACAGCGACATTTGCGTGTGCAAGCTCCTCGAGAAAGAACCCGGCTTGTGTCGAGGCAACCAGGCCGGCGCGCTCGCCGCGCAGAACGCCATTGGCCACTTCAGCGAACCATAACGCCGGCACAATTGTCGCCGTGCGATGGAGTTGGCCTAGAGCTTTACGGGCCAGTCTCGCTTCGCCGGCATCAGCGCGGACAAACAGCCACGCCAACGCCATTGATGCGTCAAGGACCTGCGTCACTCGCGGCCTTCTTCAACCCATGCGCGGACGGTCTTGTCTGGGACGCCTTTGATCTTTGGCATCTTCAGCAAAGCTTCCACGGCCTGCGTGGCCCGCTGGTTGCATTGCTCCTCACTGGGGACCAGATCGGCCACAGGGCGGCCGCGTACGGTAATCGTGAACCGTTCGCCCCGTTCGACCTTGCGCAGAATCTCGGACAGCCGCGTCTTGGCGTCAAAAGCGCCGATTTCAGTGAAATTGGCCATCCAGCCCTCGCTTCAATAATAGACTAGTTGATTCAACTAGTCTATTCAGAGCACAAATTTTGGTGACTTTTCCAGCAGCAATCGCGCTGCTCGCAAGCTGGCTCACGCGGTCGACGATAGACGAAGCACCAAATCCGATCGTTTCCGGGGCAACTGTTGCTAGGACAACTCGAGGCGTTCCCTAGGGCATCCATTTAACGTGGAACTTGAAGTCCTGCGCAAGAGTCCTCGTTGCGCAAGAGCAAGTGCACGGAGGACCAATTGAACACTCTAAGACGAGTTGGCTTGTCAGCCTTTCTAATCGCCGCCACCGCCTCACTGGCGAGCGCGCAGGAGATGAACCCAACCGCGACGCCGGCCCCGCCCCCCCCGTCGGAGAACAATCCCCAAGGGCCTACGGAATATCGCGACGGCGTCCCCGTCTACAAGATTCAGGTTGTGGCCCGTGACATTCCCGCCATCAACTACTTTCACCGGCAGGGCTCGACGAAGATCGGATTCGAAGGGACCGACCTACTGCCCTCGATTAAGGGCGAAGCTCATGTCACCGCCGCCGCAGGGCGCACCTCGATCAGCCTGAACATCGAAGGCCTGACGACGCCTGCCAACGGCTTCGGCGCTGAGTATCTGACCTACGTGCTCTGGGCCATTTCGCCTGAAGGCCGTCCGGTCAATCTCGGTGAAGTGCTGCCCAGCGGTTCGAAGGGCAAGTGTGACATGACCGTCACCTCCAACCTCCAGGCATTTGGGCTCATCATCACCGCCGAGCCATACTTCGCGGTGACTGTTCCGAGCGATCTGGTTGTTGCCCAAAACATCGTTACTGACAAGACACAGGGCGTCATCGAGCAGGTGAATGCGCATTACACACTACTGCCGCGCGGCGCCTATGCGGAGACGGCTGGACGCCACGCCGTGCTGCATCCGATCACCCGCGATGAGCGTTCGCCGCTTGAGCTCTATGAAGCCGAGAATGCGATCCAGATCGCCGATGCTGCCGGCGCCGAGCAATACGCCGCCGACACGATGACCACGGCGAAGACCGCTCTTACGAACGCGGAAGGCTTGGATACGCATAAGGACAATCGCAAACAAACCATCACCTTTGCTCGTGAAGCCGTGCAGTCTGCCGAAGACGCCCGCCTGATCACGATCCGCAAGATCAAGGCCGAAGACGAAGCCGCGCAGGTGAAGGCTCGCCAGGATGCAGAGCAGGCAGCACAGCAGGCGCAACTGGCGGCGCAACAAGCGCAAGCTAACGCAGAACAACAGGCCGCGCAGCGTGCTCAGGCCGATGCCGCGGCTGCCGAAGCCGAAGCGCGCGCCCAGAAGGCTCGGGCCGAGCAGCAAGCCGCCGAACAAGCCACGCAGCAAGCGACGCAGCAGACCGAACAAATGCGTGAGCGGTTGAAGAACCAGTTGAACCAGGTGCTGCAGACCACCGAGACCGCGCGCGGACTGATCGTCAACATGTCCGACGTGCTGTTCGACTTCAACAAGTACACGCTCAAGCCCGATGCGCGCGAGAAGCTGGCCAAGGTCTCAGGCATTCTGCTTGCCTATCCCAACCTGAAGCTACAGGTGGAAGGCTATACCGACAACATTGGCTCCGATGACTACAACCAGAAGCTCTCCGAACAGCGCGCTGATGCCGTGCGCGACTATCTGGTTTCGCAGAGCGTAGCTGACAACAGCATCACTGCGACCGGCTTCGGCAAGAGCGATCCCATTGCCGACAACGCAACCAATTCGGGCCGTGCCCAGAATCGCCGCGTGCAGCTTGTCGTATCGGGCGCTGCGATCGGCGTTGAAGAGACCGCTCCCGGCGCGCAATCGACCGCAGAACCAACCCCAGCGCCTGCCGCGAATCCCGTCCCGCCCAACAACCAGGGCGTCTCAAATCCGCAACAATAAGCGTGTCGAAGCAATCTATTTTTGCTTCACCGATTCCTGTCGTTCATCGTTCACGGTAAGCGGCAGGAATCTTCTTATCTTCTCGTCGTAGCTCTCAATCGTTCCCGTCAAAATATCGTAGTACCAGCCATGCACCGTGAGCCGGCCCTCAACCAAGGCCTTCGCCACCGCCGGCTGCGCGCGCAGATTGTGCAACTGCGCAATGACATTGCCGCGGATCAGCGACGCCAGCTCGGCCTGCGGGCCATCCGACGGATTCAGCGGTTGCCGATGGCTGAACGCGCCCTCAACATGGCGCAGCCAGCGGCTGGCCTTGGGCAATGCGGTCAGACCCTTTGCATCGATCGCCGCCTTCATCGCGCCACAGTCGGAGTGGCCGCAGAGTATCGCGTGCTTTACCTTCAGCACTTCCACCGCATACTCAATCGTTGCCGTGCATCCATCCACATCGGCCCCGGTGAGAGGCACCACGTTTCCCGCATTGCGCGCGATAAACAGATCGCCAGGGCCCGTGCCGAGAATCAGGTCGGGCACAATGCGCGAGTCTGAACAGGTAATAAACAAGAACTCCGGCGCCTGCGAGTCGGCGAGCAGGTGAAACTGGCTGCGCCGCGTGGGAAAAATCTCCGCCAGAAATTTCCTATGTCCTTCGACTAGCCGCTCCACTGCTTCTCTCCTGTCGGTCTGAAAATCAGGTCGTCCCTCGACAAGCCTACATGAGAGCTCCGCCTGCTATGTTGGTCCGAGACAGCTCAAAGGAGACAATCGGGCGTGAGAGTTTTTTCTTGTTTCGCATGCGGTGCATTGTTGGGCGTGGTTTCTCTTGGATCGTCGGCGCAACGCGCGACCTCCGCAAACCAAACGCCAACGAATCAGGTCGTAGACACGATCGATCCCGCGTTGCGCGCCAAAATCGACCGAATCGCGGACGGGGTGATGAAGCAGCGCGACATTCCCTCGGCCAGCATCGCCGTGGTCGATCACGGCAAGCTGGTCTTCACCCATGCCTACGGCCTAGCGCACGTCGATCCGCCTAAATCGGCTACTCCCGCCATGCGTTACTCCATCGGTTCGATCTCCAAACAATTCACCGCTGCGGCCATCCTGCTCTTGCAGGAGCAAGGCAAGCTGAGCCTCGATGACGCAGTCGGCAAGTACGTGCCGGGCCTTACGCGCGGTGACGAGGTGACCATCCGGCAGATTCTCTCCCACACCTCCGGCTATCAGGACTATTGGCCGGAAGACTATTTGATGACGCCGATGATGCAGCCCGAAGCGGCGCAGCAGATCATTGACACATGGGCCAAGAAACCGCTCGACTTCGACCCAGGCGCCGAGTGGCAGTATTCGAACACCAACTACGTCATCGCCGGCCTGATTGTCGAAAAAGTCAGCGGCCAGAAGCTGATGGACTTTCTCGAGGACCACATCTTTCATCCGCTTCGCATGACCTCGGTGTGGGACTCAACCGAAACCAGCCTGACCGCCACTGACTCGACGCCTTATGTGCGCGCTGCTCTCGGCCCGCTGCGCGTGGCGCCCAAAGAAGGCCGCGGCTGGATGTTTGCCGCCGGCGAGCTGGCCATGACGCCGCACGATCTGGCGCTCTGGGACATCAGCCTGATCTCCCAATCGGTTCTCTCGTCCGAAAGCTATAAGAACATGTTCACCGAGGTGAAGCTCAAGGACGGCAAGGGCGCGCACTACGGTCTCGGCGTCTTCATCACCGACGAGGGAGGTCATCACGCCATTGAACACGATGGCGAAGTCACGGGATTTGTATCGGCCAACATCGTGCTGCCCGACGATGGCGTCGCCGTAGTCGCACTGACCAATCACATGGCGAGCGGCGCCAATGAGATTGCGCGCCTTGTCGCCGGCGCAGTGGCCGGCAATGCGGACGAGAAACCGGCTGAGAAACAAGCGCTCGCCATCTATCGCGGACTTCAGAAAGGCCAAATCGATCGCAGCCTGCTCGCGCCCAATCTCAACGACTACTTCTCCACGCAAACGGTCGCCGATTTTCGCGACAGCCTCGGGCCGCTCGGCGAGCCATTGGC
>DATHNJ010000105.1:0-59122 GCA_035486155.1 Occallatibacter sp.
GCCAGGTGGTGCTCATCCCCGAACAGCCCAATGTTCTCGATGTGCAGATGGAGATCGGCGAAGCGCAAGAGACGGTCACCGTGAATGGCTCTGCCGCTCCGCTGCTCGACACAGGCACTGCAACGGTCAGCGCCACCATCAGCAGCGACGAGATACAGCATCTGCCTTCATTCAATCGCGATGTGTTCCAACTCGCGCAGTTGGCGCCGGGCACATTCGGCGACGCCTCGCAGGCAGCGGGCGGCGGCAGTAACAATTTGCCGGGCAATGCCGGACCGGGCGGCTCGGCGGGCGGATCCTCAGGAATCTTCCAGACCGAAAATCAGGTACAGGTGCAGGCGCGCGGCAGCCAGATAGGCACCAACAGCGTCTCAATCGATGGCATCAGTACGGTGAGCGCAGTGTGGGGCGGCGCGTCCGACATTACCCCAAGCGAAGACTCGGTGCAGGACGTCAAAATAGTCTCCAACAGCTACGACGCTGAAGTTGGCCGCTTCAGTGGCGGTCAGATTCAGGTCACTTCGAAGAGCGGCACAAACGACGTGCACGGCAGCGCATTCTTCAAAGCCTCGCGTCCCGGTCTTAATGCGTACCAGCGCTGGAACGGATTGGGCTCCGTCGGTTCCGGCACGCCTGCGGCGCGCGGACTCAACCGCGACGAAAACCGCTTCAACAACTACGGGGGCAGCCTTGGCGGGCCGTTTTGGCGCAATCGCATCTTCGGTTTCTTCAACTACGAGACCAGCCCGCTCGCAGCCACAACTACCGCGCAAAGTTGGTATGAGACCTCTCAGTTCGACAGCTCCGCGGGACCTACCGGAAGCATCGCGTCAAAATATTTGACTTATAAGGGCGAGGGAGTGGCCGCAGCCGGAATCATCCCGGAGACCTGCGCACAGATCGGACTGGTCGAAGGCGTGAACTGCGCCACGACTACGGGGGGTCTCGATGTGGGGTCACCATTGAAGTCGGCGCTCGGCGCACAGGATCCAACCTACGGCGGTTCAACCTCGAATCCTGGTGTCGGCGGCGGCCTCGACGGCGTGCCCGATCTCGCTTTGTTCAGCACCGTGAACCCGGAAACCACGACGCAGCAGCAGTACAACGGCCGCCTTGATGCGCAGGTACGGCAGAACGATCATCTCGCATTCACCATCTACTGGGTTCCTGTCTCCAGCACGGATTACAACGGGCCGGTGCGCGCTGCAAACTTCTGGCATCATTCGCAGACCAACGACGCGGTCTCGATTATCTGGAACCACACCTTCAGCGGAACGTTGCTCAATCAGGCGCGCGCCAACGCCGCCGGCTGGCGCTGGAACGAAGTCACATCGAACCCGCAGGAGCCTTTCGGGCTGCCCCAGGACAACATCGACAACATGGGCAGCCTGGGAGGCAACGGCAACTTTCAGTTCTTTGGCCCTCCGGGCCCCAGTAACTTCAACCAGTGGACCTACGACTACAACGACACGCTGACGAAGATCCTGGGCCGGCACAGCATCAAAACCGGCGGTGACTTCACGCGTCTCTACTTCCTCAACAATCCGACTTACTCCGCGCGGCCTTCTTTCTCTTTCCGCAACCTCTGGGACTTCGCCAACGACGCGCCTTATCAGGAGACCGGACAGTTCGACGCCGCAACCGGCGTGCCCTTCGCCAATCGGCAGGACGATCGCGTCAATCTGCTTGGCTTTTTCGTGCAGGATGATGTCAAGTTTCGTCCGAACCTCACCATCAATGCGGGCCTGCGCTGGTCGTGGTTTGGTCCGTTCTACTCCAAGGAAAATAACCTCGACGTTCTTCGCTTTGGCTCGGGCTCAGCGGCCCTTACCAATCTCAATGTGCGCGTCGGCGGCAATCTCATCACGCCCGCAAAATGGGACTTTGGACCGCAGCTTGGATTTGCGTGGCTGCCGAAGCAATCCCATGACCGCCTCGTAGTTCGCGGCGGATTCGGAATCAACTACAACCAGAACGAAATCGCGATTATCTCCAATGGCATTGGCAACCCGCCCAACGCGGTGCAGGCTTCCTTCTGCTGCTCTACGCCCACAGCCAATGCGTCCGGCATCTTCTACGAGACAGCGTCGAATATCACCTCATTGTTCGGCTTTGCACCCAATCCGGCGACGATCACCGCGTTCGGCTCGAACAACCTTCCTGTCAGCGCGACTGCAAGCCCAATCTCGTTGACTGGCTTCGATTCCAACCCGAAGACGATCATGAACTACCACTACTCGCTCGACACGCAATACCAGTTCCCGTACTCGGTCATCGCGACGCTCGGCTATCAGGGCAGCCAGTCGCGTCACCTGCTGACCCAATACAACGCCAACGTAGTCGCTGCAGCTGACGGAGCCCCGCTCAATCCCGCGGTCAATTTCATCGACTATTACGCCAACGGCGCCTCGGCGAACTACAACGCGCTTATCGCAACCTTGAAGCACAGCCTATCGCACGGCTTCAACGTCGAAGCTCAATACACCTGGGCTAAGACCATGGACGAAAACACCAGTCCTTACGAAGAAGATCCGTATCCGTATAACGTGCACAACGCCTACGGTCGTTCGGACTCTAACGTTGCCGACGCCTTTAAGCTCTTCGGTCTCTGGCAGCCAGCTTTCTTCCATAGCGACAACTGGCAAGAGAAGATTGTGGGCGGCTGGTCGATCAGCGGAATCTTCAACTGGCATACCGGCTTCCCGTTCAACCCGCTCTACAATTCGAATACTCCTGGCGGCCTCTACTACAACGGCAGTCAAATCACGCAACTTCGTCCGGCTGCGTACACCGGAGGCGCCGGGCAGAGAACCGGAAACAGCGCATTCATGCAAACCAACAACCCGAACTACAGCGGCAACGGCACTAAATTCCTCACGCCGCCGACCTTTGTCGCCGGACCTGCATTTCCGGCGGTCGCTCCGCCACCTGCGCCGGGGATTCATCGCAACAGCCTAAATGGTCCTGGCTACAACGACTTTGACGGCTCTCTCACCAAAGGCTTCGGCTTCCCCAGCAATCGTGTTCTTGGCGAGCGTGCGCGACTGGAATTCCGCGCAGACTTCTATAACCTGTTCAACAAGATCAATCTCAACCCATCGAACATCGATAACATCCTCGGCTCAGTGAACCCGGATGGCAGCGTCAGTTCCGTCAACTCCGACTTCGGCGTCGCGAGAACGGCGCTGGGATCGCGAACCATCCAGTTGCAATCGCGGTTCAGCTTCTAAATAAACGATCCGTTCAAATGAACCGGCTAATAGAGGCAAAGAAAAGGGGCGCATCCAGCGCCCCTTTTCTTTTGTGGTCCTTGATGCATGAAGACTGCTATCGTCCGCCGATCTCCAGCACCGCCAGCCCATTTACCGGCAGCGTCAACTCCAGCGACCCATCGGCAAGTTTGCGGCGCTCCGGCGCCGGCAGCGCCGAAGCCGCATTCAGATCCTTGATCTGCTCCTGCGTCGGGAAGTGGGGGCTGCCCATCGCGCGATACGCAGTTAATGGATTCCCATGCTTATTATCCACACGCTGGATCGTCACCGCTGCGTGCGGAGACATTCCCTTGAAGGTAAGCCGTAGCGTTACAGGTTCGGACTGCGTCACCTTATCCATATCGACCAGGTTCCACGCGGCGACGACGAGACTGCCGTCCTTTTTGCGTGTCACCAGCAGGTTATCGGCTGAGTTCTCGATCCGCTCGTCTCCCAGCTCATGCAATAACTCGAAATCATAAAAGCTAGGCTTCTTGATCCGATCAGGCGCTATGAGTCCAAAGCCGTTGTCGAACGGCTGATTTTTCACGCCGCCCTCTTCAAAGACATCGTCGAAGGTCCACCACGACATCAGGTTCACCTGTCCATCGCATTCACTAATGTCTCGTGCCAGCGCAGGCCCCACATACCAGTTATCGCGCGCCCCCAGATCGCCAAACGATGGCACATTCCACTCCGACCAGATCAACGGCAACGACGGCGACGGCGAAGCGCCAATCTCGTCATGCACCTTCTTCACCGCGCGGCATACGCGATCGCGCATAGGGATGTCTTCGTCTGTTCCAAACAAGTCCTTCACTGTGTCATCGGCGTAGCCGTGCGTCGAAACAAAGTCGATCGGAATGTGCTCGCTATTCACATGATTGAGAAACTCGGGAATCCAGTGCGCCGCCGCTGTTGCAGGGCCGCCCACGCGTAACTTCTGATTCACGCCTTTCACGTCCCGCGCGGTGTGGTCGTATAACTCGAAGTAAGTCGCCTGCTTTGGTTCGCCGGCCCAGAAATCGATATTCGGTTCGTTCCATACTTCGAAGTACCACTGCGAGACTTCGTCGATTCCGTAACGATCGACGAGATGCTGCACGAAGGCGCGGACAAGCTCGTCCCACTTGGCGTAATCCTTCGGCGGGGCAACGTTTTGCTTGTACCAGAAGGGATGAATCGCCGGCTTCGACGCAAGCTTGTAGGGCATAAAGCTGATCTCCACAAAGGGCCGCACGCCGCGCGCCAGTAGCCCATCGTAGATCTGATCCACATTGGTCCAGTTGAAAACTGGATTGCCGTTCTTGTCCTCGTCGTACACGCCATTCTCATCGTGGAAGATGGCGTGAAAACGTACATAGCGCATGCCGATGTTGTCGTGTACGTCCTTCAGGTCGTCGAGATAGTTCTCGCGCAGGGCGAGCACGGCTCTTCCCGATCCGAACATCTGATCCCAGAAGTGCGGAAAGGGATGGGTCGCCGCGTGCGCGTCGATGGTGATCGCAGATGGAGTCTCGGTTTGCGCGCCGGCAAGTGAGCCGGTCAATGAGAAGGTCAGGGCGAAAGTCAGAGAAAGCTTCAGGAGCAAAGGGGCGACTGCAATGCGCATGAATTCATCCTCGGTCGTGGATCAGGTGAGTCAGAGGGCAGCGGAACGGCGGGAACATGTCGACGCCGCAAGATGGCGTGGTGTGGACCCACGTTATTAGGATGCTCGACTGCCATTGCTGATTTGCGCCACCACAAAAAGGCCCGGCTGCGAAGACCGGGCCTTTCGAGTTAAGCAAGTTTAGAGCAGGCGTCAGTACACAAAGGGACGCCCCATTAGGTGGGACATCGCTCGGTTGTAGCCACGCCGGAATCCCGCGCGATAGGCCTCGCGCACAGGAGGCGGAACGTGGGGATGGCGGAACTCGTCACGGTTCTCCGGAGTTGGAGGCCGGTGGTTTTCAAAGTCGCGCCGCGCGCCTTCGATGCCATCGTGGAATCCCTGGCGCTGCACGTCATTGAACTCATTCGGGAACGCATCCCACTGCGCCGGTGGAGGCGGAGGCGGAGCGGGCTGGAATCCCGCTCCGGGTCCAGGCCCGCCTCTCAAATGCGACATGGCGCGGTCATAGCCGCGACGGAACCCATCGCGAAAGGCTTCGCGCTGTGGCGGAGGCATGCGGGGATGGCGATAGATCTCGTGATCGTCAACGTTCGGAGGTCGGCGCATATCGAAATCATGACGCGCGGCTTCGATGCCTTCATGAAAACCCTGGCGTTGAATGTCGTTGAGTTCCTGTGGCGGAACATCCCATGGCCCTTGAGCGAAGGCCCGCGGCGCAACGGATGTTCCCAGGGTCAGAGCAACTGCGAGAATTGCAAGTCGGTTGAGATGCATCGTTCGATCTCCTTTTGGGGTGGGGGTAGTTTGAAAGCCGGTCAGTTGATCTTCAAGTGGGTTATCGAATCTGTTGCCGGCGATTGGCCGCCGCTGCGCAAGACGCGCCAGCGGGCACGTCGATTGTATTCACGGTTGCGCGAGCCCGATAGATCACTTTTTATGAATTCAAAGAAAAACCCGGCCATTGCGGGCCGGGCTTTTCTGCTTGTTGACCTGGGAAAGGAATCAAAGATCAATAATGGGGGCTGTTCAAGTGCGACATGGCGCGTTCGTAACCGGCGCGGAATCCGTCGCGATAGTCGCCGCGTAGGTCGTGGGAGACGGACGGATGGCGATATTCGTCGCGGTTCTCTACGTTTGGCGGCCGGTGGTTTTGGAAGTCCTTGCGCGCGCCTTCAATACCGTCATGAAAACCCTTGCGTTGCGCATCGCGGAACTCTCCCGGGGGCTGATCCCAGTCATGGTCGTGGTCATACTGCGCGGCTGCGGGGCTCGCCGCAGCTACTGCGCTTGCCTTGCTCGGAGCGAAACAAAACAGCGAAAGAGCAAGCATGGGAAGGAAAATCCATCTCAATTTCATCGCTCGGAAACCTCCGTTCTTGCGAGTGAGATGGTCACCTCCTCGCGCTCTGTTGCCCGGGTCGGCGATTAAATCATGAGCCCGCTCGAGTAAGTGGACGAAAGCCTCCTGTTTCAGGGACATCTGCGATACGTTACGATGCATTCATGCCGCCGCTGCTAGAAGCCCGTGATCTGGGCATCGATTTTGGGACAACCAAAGCCGTGCATGGCGTCAACTTCCAGCTTGGCGAGGACGAAGTCCTCGGACTCGTTGGCGAATCAGGCTCAGGCAAAAGCGCAACGTCGCTGGCGATTCTCGGATTGCTGCCGCCCATTGCGAAAACATCGGGCCAGATTTTCTGGCGCTCGGATCATACGCAGGGCAGCACGCACTCAGCGGCTGATCCAATGTTGGGTTCGCATCTTGACCTGTTGCGGCAACCGATCGCGGCCCTTCGCCGCATCCGTGGCCGCGAAATCGCCATGATCTTTCAAGAGCCGATGACGGCGCTGAACCCCGTGATGACCATCGGCCGCCAAGTGGCCGAGTGCGCCGAAGCCCACGCGCCTTCATTGAGCCGCAGAGAATCCAAACGCCGGGCGATTGAGGCGCTGGAGGCAGTCGCCATTCCGGAAGCCGCGCGGCGCTTCGACGACTACTCCCATCAGTTCTCCGGCGGTCAACGCCAACGCATTCTCATCGCCATGGCGCTCATCAACCGTCCGCGACTGCTGATTGCCGATGAGCCGACCACAGCGCTTGACGTCACAGTGCAGGCGCAGATCTTGGCTCTGCTTGCACAACTGCAGCGGGAGTATGGGCTTTCAATGCTCTTCATCTCGCACGATCTCGCTGTCGTGGGCCAAGTCGCGAGCCGTGTCGCTGTTATGCGCTCCGGCCAGATCGTCGAAATGGGTTCGACCCAGCAGATCCTGACTGCGCCGGCGCATCCCTATACGCGCAGCCTGCTCGCCGCGGTTCCTTCGATGCGGACCGATCGCACGCAACCACTGGCGATGGTGGCTGGGGCTTAGAGATATACTCTGGGCAAAGACCAGATGAGCCTGAAACCCATGCCGCAACGAAACCGCCTATGCGCCCTGTCGCTGCTCGTCTTTGTTTCGTTCTGCGTCGCGCCCTGTATCTCACTTTGTCATGGGCAAACCGCCACTCACAAAAAGGCTGCGGCGCCGACCAAGCCTGACCCCACCGAGCCCGAGCTGGTCGAGTACATTCGTGGCGCGCTTCTGTCGCTCAGTCCGAACGATGGCATCAACGACAACGTCGAAGTCCGCTACGACGACACTACGAAGGTGCTCACCATGACGACGCCGAGCGGGCGCTGCGATGTCTTTCTCGCCTCGCTCAACCCCAACAACATTGTGTGGGACACCTTCGATCCAAGCGACAGCGACCGCCCGCGTGAGAAGCTGGTGCGGCTGACGATGGTCTCGGTGCTCGGCAAGACGGCGCGCACCTGTTACGACAAGCAGGATCACGTCGATACGACGCTGACCGCCAATCGCGCGCGCTTTCTCTTTTCCGAGCCAAAAACGGATGACGTACCTGATTTTCAGGGGAAGATGAGCAAGGCCATCAAGAAGCTGATCGTGCTTGACGGCGGCGCGCCGGAGAAGGATATCTTCTAGAGGCATCGCGAGTTCATTCCGCGATTCGCCCAGAGACACGACCGCCCCCGACTGCTCGGAGGCGGCAATGCGTGATTAGAGTGCGCCGCGAACAAGGGCGACGTGTACCTAACAGTTAGCCGGCGACGACTTCTTCGGCAACCGCGTCGCCTACCACCTGCACCTTGATGTGCGCGGTGACTTCGCGATGCAGCTTGATGGAGATCGTGTAATCGCCAATGTTCTTTAATGGTTCGGTCAACTGAATCTTGCGGCGATCGACATCGAAACCCTTCGCCGTCAGATCGCTCGCGACATCGGACGATGTTACCGATCCGAAGAGTTGCCCATTTTCGCCCGACTTCCGGGTAAAGCTCAATGCCACATGCTCAAGCTTTACAAGCAGATCTTCTGCCTGCGCCTTCTCTGTTGCGGAACGGCGCGCAGCTGCAGCCTTCATCTGCTCGATTACGCTCTTATTGGCTTCTGTAGCCTGCATCGCCAACTTGCGCGGCAGCAGGAAATTGCGGCCGTAGCCATCGGCCACCTTCACCACGTCGCCGCGGTGGCCTAGATTGGCTACGTCTTCCTTCAAAATGACTTCCATTGTGAGATTCTCCAATGTTACTTACGGCGCCGGTTTGTTAGACACGGCCCCAACCGAGGGGTTGCGCCGCGCAG
The DNA here is from genome assembly GCA_035486155.1 of Occallatibacter sp. Lineage (GTDB taxonomy): Bacteria > Acidobacteriota > Terriglobia > Terriglobales > Acidobacteriaceae > Telmatobacter. The sequence continues at coordinate 8,515 of DATHNJ010000105.1, forward strand.
GATTCTATATCGGCGCCCAATGCGTTGTCTCCTGACCTATCGGGCGAATTTCCCCCGCTGTAACTACAACTATCGGGGTATGGCTCACCGGAGCCGCCAGGAAGCCTGGTCGTCTAGTGATGCGTAGCAAACGGCAACAGGGCGATATTCCGCGCCTGCTTGATGGCGCGAGTCAGGCGCCGCTGGTGCGTGGTACAGACGCCAGTTAAACGACGCGGCACGATCTTCCCGCGCTCGGCCACAAACTGTTGCAGAAGCCGCACATCGCGGTACGGGATTGCGTCGATCTTTTCCGTACAGAACTTGCAAACCTTCTTGCGGCGGAAAAACTTGCCGCGTCCGCCGGGACCGCCGCCAGGACGTCCGCCCGGACGTCTTTCCCCGCCCTGACCGCCTCCGGGGCCGCCTGAACCCCCTGGCCCTGGCGTGGGTGCTGCCGAGCCCCCCTCGGGAGCCCTATTCGTTGTTGTTTCGTCAGCCATGTTCTATCCTCGTTACTCTCTTTGCTCCCAATGTCCTCAATAGACATCAGATGCACTCAGTTAAGACGCGGTCGCGCCGGAGAAAAATGTCTCGTCGTCAGGCCGATGCCTGGACGGCTTCGACCGGCGCGGCCGTAGCCGGGGGCGCAGCCGCAGCGGGAGGCGCAGGCACGGGTGCAGGCGCAGCGGAAGCAGCCGGTTCCGCGCTCAGCTTCTTGCGCGTGGCGCGGATCGCCTTGATCTTGGCCAGACGCTTCTCTTCCTCGTCGATGCGCACGGTGATGAACTTGATCACCGGCTCGGAGACGCGCAAACGGCGCTCGAGCTCAGCCACCACTGCGCCGCCGGCCTCGATGGTCATCAGCACGTAGTTGCCGTCGTTGAACTTGCGCACGATGTAAGCAAGCTTGCGCCGTCCCATCTTCTCCACGTTCTTCACTACGCCGCCGCCGTTGGTGACGGAGGCAGTGAAGCCAGCGATCAGCTTGTCGACTTCCTCTTCGACCACATCAGGTCGAACGATAAACATTGCTTCATACAAACGCGACATCCGGTTTCCTCTTCTGCAGTTCTCAGTTCACAGTTCGTAGTTCTCAGTCCCGAGTCCGACTCTGCTGCGCCCTGTTCCTGCTCTCTTCCCTAATCTCTCGGTCCCTTCGGGCTTTTGATCCCTAGGCGCCTTGTTCCCTGTCCTTACGGTTGAACTCGTTCATCGCCGGCCCCGGTCCCTCCTGGATGATCCGCCTGGTCGCCGTTGCGACCCGATCCAGCACTTCATCCAGCTTGCCCAGATCCGCTTTCCGCAACGGCGAAAGCAGGTAATCCCTGCCCGGCCGTCTGCCTCCCGCTTCTTTTGCTTCGGGGGGAAGATCGAGTCCAACTCCGATCCGTAACCTTAACCACTCTTCCGTCCCCAGGGCCGAAGTCACGCTGCGGGCTCCGTTGTGCCCCGCTGGCGAACCACGCTCCCTGATCTTGAACGTCCCCAGCGCCAGATCCAACTCGTCGTAGATCACGAGCAGATCCTTTGCCGGGTCCGCCTCGAACTCTCGAATCAGAGCGGCCACCGAAGCTCCGCTTAGATTCATAAACGTCTCCGGCTTGGCCAGGACCACTTCGCGTCCCGCAATCCTGCAGGTCGCCGTCATCGCCCGGCATCGCCGGTTGCTGACCACAATGCCTTCTTGCTCGGCGATGCGGTCAATCGCCATGAACCCCGCGTTATGCGGCGTCCACAGATACTCCAGGCCGGGGTTGCCCAAACCCACCACCAAAAACGGGCTACGCCTGCCGTTCGATTCACTTGCCTCGGCCAAGGTCTACTTCTTTGCCCCAGCCTCAGGCTTTTTGGCGCTGGCTGCAGCCGCTTCCGGCTCGGTCTTGCCCTTCTTGGCCACTTCCGGTTCCGAAGGAGTCGCTCCAGCCGCTGCTTCCGCATCCGCCGCCGGCGCTGCTTCTTCCTTGATCGAGACCACGTGCGCGACAGTCGCGTCCTCGGAGTCGAGATATTTGACCTTGTCGGAGTGTGGCAGATCGCTCACGCGGATCACGCCATGCAATCCGAGGTTGCTGATATCGACATCGATGTGGCTAGGAATGTTCGCAGGCAGGCATTCGATCTCCACCTCGCGCAGCACCTGGTCCAGAATGCCGCCTTCGGTCTTGACACCGATGGCAGTGCCGACCAGCTTGACGCGCACGCTGACCTTGAGCAGCTTGTCGAGCGCAATGCGCTTCAGGTCGATGTGAATGAGCTGATCCTTGATCGGCTCGCGCTGCCAGTCAACGATCATGGCCTTGGCCGCAGGCTCCGCGCCCACTGCCAAGTCGAAGATCGTATTGTGGCCAGCTTCGGAGTAAAGAATCCGCGAAATCTGCTTGGGGTCGACTTCAACCGCAACGGCTTCACGGCCGCCGCCATACAACACAGCAGGAATCTTGCCCGCAACGCGCACACGGCGCGCGGCGTTCTTGTTGAACTTGCCCTCACGGGGCTTGGCTGCGACTACTTCAGGCATTCGTCTCTCATTTCTAGATCGGGCGCAGGCGATACAGCTGAGGCTGCTCCACCACTCCCTTTGTTGGCCGGCGTAGGCCGGCAGTTCACAGTTTTCAGTTCTTAGTTCACAGTTCTAAAGTTCTCAGCGATCGACACTGTGAACTGCGAACTAAGAACTACGAACTCAACTAAACAGCGTACTAACGCTGGTCTCCATGTGAATGCTCTCGATGGCCGCGCCCAGAAGGCCCGCAATCGACAGCACCTTAATCTTCGCCAGCTTCTGCGCCGGCTCCCGCAGCGGAACAGTGTCCGTTACGACCACCTGCTCCAAACGCGAATTGGCGATGCGCTCCACAGCCGGACCCGAAAGCACAGCATGGCTGGCGCAGGCGTGGACCGCGGTCGCGCCTTCATTGATGAGCGCGTCGACAGTCTTTACGAGCGTTCCGGCCGTGTCGATGATGTCGTCAATGATCAGGCAGGTCTTACCCTTCACATCGCCGATCACATTCATCACTTCGGCGACATTCATATCTGTCCGCCGCTTATCCACGATGCACAACGGCGCGCCCATCTTCTGCGCGAAGTGCCGCGCCCGCTCCACCCCGCCTGCATCCGGCGAAACCACGGCCAGGTTCGGCAGATTCATCTCCCGGAAGTAGCTCACCAGCACCGGGCTCGAAAACATGTGATCGACCGGGATGTTGAAGAAGCCCTGAATCTGCGCCGCATGCAGATCGACAAACAACGCCCGATTGGCGCCTGCCGTCGTCAGCAGATCGGCGATAAGCTTGGCGCTGATGGCCACGCGTGGGCGGTCCTTGCGATCCTGCCGCGCGTACCCGTAGTAGGGAACGACCGCTGTGATCCTGGCCGCCGAGGCGCGCTTCAGCGCATCGATCATGATCAACAACTCCATCAGGTGCTGGTCCACCGGAAAGCAGGTCGGCTGCACCACAAACACATCCACGCCGCGAACGTTTTCCAAAAGCTGGAAGTAGACCTCGCCGTCGGCGAATCGCTGCAGCTTGGCTTCGCCCACGGGCACGCCGATGTGGCGCCCAATGGCTTCAGCCAGCGGCCGGTTCGCGGTCCCCGAGAACAGCTTGAATCGCTTGTCCTCGCTGAGATTCCGCGTCCGCTTGCGCTCCGGCGCCACCTTGGCGTCCTTGCCCTTGGCGTCCGGTTGGTTGGGCTGGCTCGGATTTTTCAGGCTGTCTTTGCCTGCGTCCTCTGCGGCCTGCTGTTGCTTGTCTTCGGTTGCGACGGTCACCGTTCCTGCTTCCATTTCATGAACCTCCAAGCTGGTTGGCTTTGGCTGCTCTACTACTTTCTTCAGTGGCGTTACAAAACTTTGGCTGGGCGACTAGGATTCGAACCTAGATAAATGCCTCCAAAGGGCATTGTCCTACCATTGAACGATCGCCCAACATCGCGAATCCTGACTCACCGCCCTGATTCACCCCCGACAGCCGCATGCGAGTTTCTATGCCGCATACCGCGCTGTCAACCAATCTTTAAAGAAGCATTTCGCTCCAGTATGCCGACCGCGGAATCGTGCGCGTCAAAGTGCTGCGCACCGCAACTCCCTGAACTTCTTTGGCCAGCCGAAACTGTGCTGCTTCCGCATGCTCACGGGTTCGGTACAACCCGAAGAGAGCCGAACCGGACCCCGACAGCGAGGAATAGAGGGCTGCCTCCGGTATGTCCGAAGCCGCAAGAATACGCTTGATTTCTGCAAGGGAAGGATGCTGGGGAAAGACAACACGCTCGAAGTCATTCTCGATCCAGCTCGTGATCCCGGTGCGGACAAGCGCGGACTCTTGTGGTCCGGCCAGGTCCTCTCTGCTTGAGAGGACACCGGAGGAGCCTGCCCCCTGCCCACCTGAAAAAGCGCTGGCGTAGGCGCGGCTCAACCTTTGTAGTTTAGCGGTACTGGCCTCCGCGGTCAAACCCTCGCGGACACACAAGTCATCCCAATCGCGAAAGGCTTGCGGGGTTGAAACCCCGACTGCCGGCGCCGCCACTACGCACCACGCCGGCTCGATGTCCGGAAGGGGATATACCTCCTGGCCCCGATCCACCCCGAGAGCAGTCCCGCCGATCAGAAACAACGGAACATCGGAGCCTACCTTTGCCGCAATCGCCAGCCGATCGGCTGCCCAAGCACGGTTTCTGTTCCCTGCTCCCTGCTCCCTGCTCCCTCGAAGCTCAGCCTCCAGCCCTGCTAACGCAGCAACAGCATTCGCCGAACCCGCGCCCAGGCCGCCCTGGATGGGCAAGCGTTTCTCAATGTGGATCAGAACGTCGGCATTGACGCCAAGCTCTTCCAAGGCAAGGAGAAGCATCTTCCAGGCCGTGTTCCGCTCATCCGTCGGCACCCGCTCGTCATTCGATGTCAGCCGGATTGACGTCTTCGCCGCCGGTCGAGCCTCTACCGTGACCACATCGTGCAGCTCTAGGGTCTGGTAGACCGTGCAGAGGGAATGAAATCCATCCGCGCGTGGCGCCCCTATCCCTAATCCCAGGTTGATCTTCGCGTGCGAGCGCACCTTCGTCGGCATACCGTTCCTCTACCCGTTCCCTACCCGTTCATTGTAGAGGCGAACCGGCTGGCGACCTCGCCCGTCCCGGCGGGCGAAAACCGCTGGATTTGTATCTTCGAGTGAGCGCACAATCCAAGGACATTAAGGCGTTCTCTCCGCATTTGGCCCGAACTTGCTTGGTTGAAAGGAGGGCCCCCTGTGAGAATCGCGACAATCCGAAGACTTGCCTCTCTCGTTTTACTCGGCCTCGCCGGCTGTTATGCACAGGCGCAAAGCGAATCGCCCGTGCATCAGGCGCCCATGCTTGAGCGCTACGGCAAGCCTTACGTTATGGTGACGATCAACGGCAAGGGCCCATTCCGCTTTGTGATCGATACCGGCACTGGCGGCGACGCGCTGGTCACGCCCGCGCTTGCCGATCAGCTCGGCCTGCCTACCGTTGGCCACGCCAAGCTCAGTGATCCAAGCGGCCAGGGCGGTAAACACGCCCCTATCGTCCTTCTGGATACTCTTGAAGTTGCGGGTGTCCAATTCACCGGCATCCGCGCCCTCAGCCACCCATTTTTCATCGAAGCCGGCGCCTGCGACGGCGTCCTCGGCTTCACGCTCTTTCGCGACTACCTGCTGACGCTCGATTTTCCCAACCGTGTCGTCATCCTGACCACGGGCGCGCTCGCGCCCGACGGCGGCAAGTCGGTCCTGTCTTTTCGCATGCCCGAGGGCATTCCCGTTGCCAGCCTCAAGGTCGATGGCCTTGAACCTGTCGAAGCCCAGCTCGACTCAGGCGGCGGCGGCCTGGTCATTCCGGAAAAACTTGCCGCTCATCTCAAATACGACATCGATCCGGTGGTCTTCGCCTCGGGACACTCCGTCTCCACGCGCTTTGAAATGAAAGCCGCCAAACTCGCCTCCGACGTCAAGCTCGGCCGCTACACATTCACCCACCCGGTCGTCGAGATTCAACCTGCATTTCCATTGATCAACTTCGGTTCGCCGCCCATGCAGATCTTCGCCATCACGTTCGACCAGAAAAATCTGTTAGTCCGTTTCACGGCAAATCAGAAGAAGTTCACTCTCAGCGCGCCGCCCTACCCCATGCGCTTGACCAACGCGCCGGTCTATAACCCGCCGCCGCCCGATCTGGTGCCGGTGGGGTAGCGCATAACGCGCCTTTGCGACGCGTCGATCCGTGAGAAGGCGGATGCTCTATCCTTGCGATGTTCTCCAGTTGCAGGAGCGGGAGCTCACCCCAGCACCACCCGCCCCACCATCTCTCGGGCCGCACGCAAACTGGCCACGGCATCGCCCAGCGGCTTGAACTCCATCGCCACCACTCGCCGATACTTCAGATCGACGAGCTTCTTGAAGATGTTCGCGTAGTTGATCTCGCCGGTCCCTGGCTCATGCCGCCCCGGCACGTCGGCTACGTGGATTAGGCCGATCACGTCGATGTTCTTGTCGAGCTTCTCGATCAAATTGCCTTCGGCGATCTGTTCGTGGAACATGTCGTAGAGAAACTGCACCTGCGGATGATTCACGGCGCGCACAATCTCGATCGCTTCGGTCGCCGACTGCAGGTAGTAGTGCGGGTTCTCCTCCGGATCGATACATTCGAGTAGCAGGCGCACCGGCTGGCCTTGGATCTCGCGGCCCTCGACCAATGCCGCCGCGCGCTTCAGCGTCTCGATTGAGCTCTGGTGCTGCTCTTCGCGGGACAATCCCGGCACGACGTTGCCCGACAGCGCAATCATCGCCGGACACTCCAGCGTCTCCATCGGCTTCAGCGCGTCGCGCAACGCGCTCAGGAACGCGTCGCGCGTCGAAGGATCGGCGACGCCATGCTTAAGCCCCGCTGTTGCATCGAAACGAATCCCATAGCGCTGGCGCGCCGCATTGGCCCGCGCGAACTCCGCATCGTCCCACTTGGCATACTCGCCCACCAACTCCACATTGCTGTAGCCGGCCTCTGCTACCTTCGCCAGCCGATCCTCGAAGGGCATTCCGGTAAACACCGTCCACAACATCACCGACAACGGAAACGGCAACGCAGGCGCGGGCGCCGGCAATCCTCCCTCAGCCATCAACGCGGGTCCAGAGATCTGAGCAGACGCAGCACCCACCGCCGCTCCCGCTGCCACCTTTGCAAAAGTTCGGCGATCCACGTCTGCCTCCAATTCGTCCTGCTCAGTTCGGTTGCCTTGTTCCCACGGTCCGTTGTTCCCTTGGCCCCTAGCTTTTGCTCTTACTCTTAATCGTCCGCCGCAGCGTCTGCCAGTCTTTCTCGGTCTGGTCCGCATACGCGGCGCCAAACTTGCTCAGGGCCTCGGCAAATCCTTCACCCGATCCAATATATCCGGCGATCATCTGCGGATCGCCCGATCGTGCATGCCCACGCGCCAGCAGTTCGCCGCAGATCTCGGCAAACGCCGAAAGCCCGCTGCCCGCCAGGTCGGTTAGTTCAATCGATCCCTTGTGATCGTTCAACTGCCGCACCAGGTAATCGCGTCCTTCCAATTCCGTCCAGCCCAGAAACGGATCGGATTGCACTTGCATTGCGCGCTGGCCTTCCACCGTGCGCTGGCCGTTGTGATGAGCCGGGCGTGCGTCGGGCAAGTACATCGTATACGCCGACGGCGCCTCTTCTTTCATCTGCAGAAACAGCGGATCGCCGGGACCATTCCCCTCGAAATAGATGCAATAGTCGCGTAGCCCAACCGATCCAGTCCCAACCACCTTGAACGCCACATCAACCGGCTGATACAGCGACAGCAAATGCTGCCTCTGCGGTTCCAAAGTCGAACGGTACGGCCCCAGCGCCGCCAACACCTTCACCGCTTGCGAACCGGTGACGCGCGTAAGCATCGGCTTGATCTCTTTGAAGCGCCGCGGCGCGTTTGCTTTCTTGCTCGCCGCCTCCGTCAGTTGCTCCAGAGTATGCAGTGGCGTGGCGCGTTCGGCCTTCAGCAGCGCATCGTGCACCGGCGCAATCGAGCCCATGCGATGCACCTGGTAGCGGCCCACCTCGAGCAGCGGCATCTCGGCGAATGACCGCATCTTTTCGCTGTAATGCATTGCGAACTCTTCGGCCGCTGCCCGCGCCGATGATTCCTTATGTCTCGCTTCGCGCCCGGCCAACACCAACGATGCCGACATGCGCTTCAGGTCCCACTCGAAAGGTCCGCGAATCGTTTCGTCAAAATCATTGATGTCGAAGACCAGCCGTCCGTCCGGCGCCGCAAATGCGCCCAGGTTGCGCACGTGCGCATCCCCGCAGAGCTGCGCGGCAATTCCAGTGTTCGGCGTCGTCGACAGATCGGCGGCCATCACCGGCGCCGCGCCACGAAAAAAAACAAACGGCGACTCGGCCATCATCTGATGTTTCAGCTTTAGCAGCAGCCCCAAACGTCCGTGCTCCGCCCGCTCCAACAGCGTGAGAGCCGGAACCTTTCGCGCTTTGCTACCGCATGCGTCGTGCTGTTGGCGTCCTATCTGCTTGCGTCGCGCCTGCCCAAGATTGCGGCGCTCTTCGGGAGTAACCCAGTGCATGTTCGTGACCATATATCCTCGGCCTCGGCCTTGCAAACCTGTTTCGAAATCGTACGAATCACGAGGCCGCGCGCGTTCTCCGTCCCTCGAACTGGGGTTGTCTGCAAGTTATCGTGATATAGACTTCAGATTGAAGTTAGGCCCCGCAATCCCCCACCTGATGCGTACCTACAGGCCCTGATCCCATTGGAGGAAATTCCTTTGACGCGTAGTTGCGCGCTGTTATTCATTGCCGTTTTTTCTTTTCCGCTCTTGAAAATTTCACTGCACGCGCAAGCGCCCGGCGTGCCGCTCCCCCCTGGCGTGCCGCTCACTGTCGAGAAGATCTACGCGCACGGCCCCTTGGTCGGCCGCATGCCGTCTGACGTCAGCTGGTCTCCCGACGGCAAGCACCTGACCTATCTCGATGGCGGCGAGCTAATCGATCTCGATCCCGCATCGGGCAAGCCCCACGTGCTTCTGAGCCGCTCCAAGATCACTTCTCTCGAAGGCGCCTCAGCCTCCGAGCAGGATCGCGATCACCGCAGCCGCTACGGCATGGCCGCTTATCAGTGGGCGCCGGATTCAAGGCATCTCCTCTTCGACGCCAACGGCCGCTTGTGGATGTATGACCCGAACAACGGTACCGGCGTCGAGATCGCCTCGACCGGACAGGCTTCGGGCGACGATCCCAAGTTCTCGCCTAACGGCGAATATATCTCGTTCATCCACGATCACGGCCTCTCGGTCGTACGTTTGAAAGACGCCGGCATGCCCCCCACCGCTGTCGCTCACGCGCCAAATGAAACCACGCTTAACGGCGAAGTCGATTGGGTCTACGAAGAAGAGCTCGACGTTCGCAGCAACTATTTCTGGTCGCCCGACTCCGAGCGGCTCGCCTTTCTTCAGATGAACGAAAGCGACGTGCCGGCTTATCCGCTCACCGATTGGATTCCGACGCACGCTGGCATAAACATGCAGCGCTATCCGCAGCCGGGCGATCCCAATCCCAGCGTGCGCCTCGGCATCGTCTCGGCGCACGGCGGCAAACCCGCATGGATCAAGCTGCCCATCTCCGCCGGACAGGACTATGTTCCACGCTTCGGCTGGGTCAATCGCAAAACGGTCTGGGCCGAGGTCGTCCCACGCAATCACAAGCACCGGATTTTTTTCTTCGCCGACGCCAGCAACGGCAATGTGCGCCAGGTCCTCGACATCTCCGATGAGAAGTTTCTCGACGAAAACTACAACGTCGACATTGCAGACGGCTACCTCGTTCTCACCAACTGGAGCGATGGGCACAACCACATCTATCTCTATAGCTACGATCGCAGCAATCCCACAGCCTCTGAGGCGAAGCTCGAAAAGCAGCTTACCTCCGGCGGGTTCGAAGTCAGCGATGTCTCCTCCGTCGATACCGAGCACAAGGTTGTCTTCTACGCCAGCAACGAAGGCAATGTGCTGCAGCAGCAAATCTGGCAGGTCAGCTTTGACGGCGAACGCAAGCAACTGAGCAGAGGTCCAGGTAATCACCAAGCGAACTTCGCTCCAAATAATCAGAGCTACACCGACAAGTACTCTTCGCTCATGAATCCTCCGACCTTGCAACTCTGCCGCGATGGCGACAAATGCCAGACCTACTGGTCGACCCAAGCTCTAGAGCCCTACAATCTGCGCGCGCCTGAATCGCTTGAAGTCAAGGCGCACGACGGAACCACACTCTATGCCACACTGCTTCTTCCTGCAGGCGCCTCAAGCCCCGCCAGCGTTCCGCTGATCGTCAATCCCTATGGCGGACCAGGCCCACAGGAAGTCGCAGACAAGTGGGGCGACGGTCTTCTCTTCGATGAACTGCTTGCCCAGCATGGATTCGCCGTGCTGCACGCCGACAACCGCGGTACAGGCATGCGCGGCCGCAACTTCGCACAGGCCGCCTATCGCAACTTCGGTCCTGTTCAGCTCGAAGATCAGTTGACCGTGGTCGACGCTGCGCTCGTCAAATATCCGGAGCTCGACCCCAAGCGTCTCGGCTGGTGGGGCTGGAGCTGGGGCGGCACGTTCACGCTCTATGCGCTCTCGCACTCCGATCGTTTCCGCGCCGGCGTCTCGGTCGCTCCCGTCACCGATTGGCGCAACTACGACTCGGTCTACACCGAGCGCTACATGGGACTGCCCGCGGAGTTCGCCGCCGGCTACAAAGACTTCTCCGTGGTCAACTCAGCGGAGAACCTCAAAGGCCATCTGCTCCTGGCCCAAGGCACTGGCGACGACAACGTGCATATGGAAAACATCATCCAGTACATCCAGAAGCTGATTGAAGCGGACCTGTCCTACGACCTGCAGCTCTACCCGCGCAAGACGCACTCGATCAGCGGCAGTGATGTACGAACCCATCTCTACCAGCGCATCCTAGCCCACTTTGAGCAGTACCTGATGCCGCCGGCGTAGTCCCCCGTTCCTACGGGCTGATCCCAAAACCGAGGCCGTGCTGCGGCAGCTCTGTCTGGACACTGCGTTCAGGCCGATGGGTCATCCGTTCTCATCAGGGAACTCGTTCGAATTAAGTCGGAAGGGCGTGGAATAGATTCACTACAATAATGTTTCTTCGTTGTACACGCTGAACGCTACACCTCGCGGCGCTTGAACAGCTCATCCTTCTCGCGCGCGGGGCACTTGGTGCATTCCAGACAGCAAACCAGAAGAAACGCCACACCGACCGTGACCAGGAAGGCCATGAGGTTCGCGTTCGCGGCTATCCAGTGTGTAAGGGTACGCATAAGCTAAAGGTTAAAAAACCAGACCTCGCTTAGACTCGGCCACTACCGAAGCGTCATAAGTTGACTTTCACGCTCGGGTCTGGGCCGATTTCAAGCGCCACCAGTCTAGCATTATTGGATGAGAGAAACTTCAGAAGGGAAACCTTGCGTAATGGCGAATATAAGACGAAAATATCGATGTGACAGCCGGTTTTCCCACACCCGCGCCCGATATTCCGCCTGAAGAATGGCCGGCTGAACTCGGCCTACCGGCGTCGCAGCTGCAGGCCGCCCCATCGACTCCTCCCCCCCAAGATCCCGGCCCCTGCCTGAACTGGCTCTTCGTCGACCTGAACTCCTACTTCGCCTCCGTCGAGCAGGAGGTGCGCCCCGAATTGCGCGGCCGCCCCGTCGCGGTCGTTCCCATGATGGCCGACACAACCGTATGCATTGCAGCCAGTTACGAGGCTAAGGCCTACGGCGTAAAAACCGGAACCGTGGTCGCCGACGCCAAGCGCTTATGCCCTGGGATCGTCTTCGTCGAAGGTCGCCACGAGATCTACGTCGACCATCATCACCGCATTATCGAAGCCATCGAAACCTGCGTGCCCGTCACCTCGGTCCAGTCCATCGACGAGATGGCTTGTCGCCTCATCGGCCGCGAGCGGCCCTTGCGGGCGGCGTTGGACCTGGGCCGTCGAGTGAAAGCAACCATCCGTGAGCGCGTCGGACCCATGCTGCGCAGCTCCGTTGGTCTGGCCACCAGCCGCTACCTGGCCAAAATCGCCTCTGATATGGAGAAGCCCGACGGCCTCGTGGCCCTCCCCCTCGACATTCTTCCTGAAGCCCTTTCACAGCTCACCCTCCGCGACCTGCCCGGCGTCGGCGCCCGCACCGAAAAACGCCTCAACGCCAAGGGCCTGTACTCGATGGACCAGCTTCTAGCGCTCGATTGCGAACAGGCCGGCGAGCTCTGGGGCTCGGTCTGGGGCGAACGGCTCTGGCACTGGCTGCGCGGCGAAGACTTCGAGATGTCCGAACTCGAGCACAACAAGTCCCTCAGCCACTCGCACGTGCTTGCGCCCGAGATGCGCACTGCGGAAAAGGCCTGGGGCGTCGCCCACAAGCTGCTCCATAAAGCCGCCATGCGCCTGCGCGCCGCCGACCTCTGGGCCGGCGGCATCGGCCTCGCCGTCGGCTTCTCGGTCCCGCGCCAGATGAACGCTCCGGTCAGCCGTTTCGGCGTGCCCACACGCGGCTGGCACAGCGATCTGCGTCTCTCCGAGTGCCAGGACAACCAGACCCTCATTGCCGTACTCAGCCGCCTCTGGGCCAGCCGGCCTAAAGGTCCAGAGTATGACCAGCCCTACTTCATCGGCGTTCAGCTCAACAACCTCGTTCCCGACCGCCTGCACTCGCTCAACCTCTTCGACGCGCTTGAGGACACAGCCAGTCGCACCCGCCTTCTTGCCACGATGGACGAGCTCAACCACAAGTACGGAACGACAGCGCTGGCGCCCGCCGCGATGCTGACCGCGTACAAAGCCGCGCCGACGCGCATTGCGTTTAACTCCATTCCGGATTTGTTCTGATCCAAGACGATTAGGGTTTCCAGCGCGTTATTGAGGTTGGATCGGCTTTCCTTCCGATTTTCATTTCCCATTCAAATGCTTTTGAACTGACTCTCATGTGCGCGGCCTTCTAACCACGGAAGACGGCGTACGCTGCCGCTCCATTCCCATGGAGGTCCTCCAAATGAGCGTCAATCGCAGAGATTTTCTGCGCAGAGCGGCGAGCGTGCCCGCGGCTGCGCTTGCTAGCGCGCTGCCGAGCGCGAAAGCACAGATTCAGGCGGCAAACGCGGTGCTGCCGGCGCCTGCGGCATCAGGCATCGAGCACATCGTGGTTGTAATGATGGAGAACCGCAGCTTCGATCACCTGCTCGGATGGTTGCCGAATGCAAACGGACGGCAGGCGGGGCTGAGTTATCCGGACAACAACGGAAACCTGCAGCAGACGGAGCGGTTGAACTACTTTGTCGGCTGCTCGCACCCCGATCCGGATCATTCGTATGCAGGCGGACGGTCGGAATACGACAACGGCAAGATGGATGGGTGGCTGCGCACGAGCACGAACGACGGCTTTTGCATTGGCTACTACCAAGAGGCGGACCTGCCGCTGTTCGCCACGCTGGCGCGGAACTACACGACGCTGAATAATTATTTTCCGTCGCTTCTGTCGTCGACGTTTCCCAACCGCGTATTTCAGCATGCGGCGCAGACGGACCGGTTGAGCAATACGCTCGATCTTTCGACGCTGCCGACGATCTGGGACCGGCTGCAGGCAGCGGGCGTGAGCTGCCGCTACTACTACTCGAACGTGCCGTTTTTGGCGCTCTGGGGAACGAAGTATCTGGACATCTCGGCGCTGTACGCGCAGTTTGCGATCGATGCGGCGTCGGGCAATCTCCCAGCGGTGTCGTTCGTCGATCCCTGGTTCACGATTCTCGATGACGGCTTGGGGAACGACGATCATCCCCATGCGGATCTCCGCAAGGGCGAGATCTTTTTGAATCAGATTGTGTCGACGCTGGCGGCGAGCCCGGCGTGGGCCAACACGGTGCTGGTGATCAATCGCGATGAGTGGGGCGGATTTTTCGATCACGTTGTGCCGCCACGCATCATCGCGCCGAACAACGTCGACACGGATCTCGTGAATGGGCAGGCGCTGCTCGGTTGCCGCGTGCCCACGCTGATCGTCTCGCCTTTTGCGAGCGGAAGCCCAGCGAAGCCGCGGATCAATTCGCTGCTGTACGACCACACGTCCGTGCTGAAGATGATCGAGTGGCGCTGGGGACTAGCGCCGCTGACAGCGCGCGACGCGTCGGATGAAATTGCGAATCTTGCGTCGGCGTTGAACTTCACATCACAGAATGCCGTGTTGCCTGCGCTGCCGACGATCCCCGAGCCGCCTCTCGATCCCTGCACGCTGGATGACATCATTCAGTCGTTCGATGAGTCGGGCGCGCCGGTGGTGAACGCGCAGAAGGCGACGGCGCTAGCGCAGTCGTCGAACAACCGCGGCGAGGATAACGAAACATATGACTTTTATTTGTTGTTGAAGTCGGAGCGAATGCAGGGCTGGGAAGTTCCGGAGAGTTTGCAGCGCGTCTAAAGATTGCGGCCGGGACCGCTAGGCGAACAACGTGGCAGTCCTGGCCAGCACGTCATCGAGAATCTCTTGTGGAAGGGTTTCGACCCGTCGTCCATTGCGGGCTCGGATATCGAGTACGCGGGGTTGGTCACAGCGTACGACGCCAGTGGTTTTGGTTCCGGCAAGGGGAACTGCAAACTGGATGCGTCGAGCAAACGCGCCGCCGCTGGTGATGGGCAGAATCACGGGTAGCTGCGTGGCTACATTGAAACTGGTGGGCGACACGATCACGACGGGCCTGTGACCGCGCTGTTCGTGGCCCGTGGTCGGATCAAGAGAGACCATGTAAATGTCGCCGCGCTTCATAGAAGTTCACGGCCGACAGGTGGAGCGTCGATCCATTCCCGGTCCTCAGCTGACTGAGGTTTTGAATAATCCGATGCGGCGAGCAATTCCTCGAGTGTGTAACGCGGGCGCGGCTTCGGCTCGACGAGAAGACGTCCGTCCTGAATGTCGACGGAAACCTCTGCGCCCGCTTTTAGATTGAGAATGTCGAGAATGGATTTCGGCACGGTTAGCATGACGGATCCGCCAACCTTGCGCAAAGTGGTGGTGGGCATGAGCGCCTCCTCTTAAATTATATCAAAATATAATTTTTTTAGGGCAGCTCTGTAGTCGCTTTGCGAGTTAGATCGAGTAGAGATTCTTTTCCAAGAACTCGTTACGGAATTTGGCGCTTGGATCGTAATGCTGCAACGAGGCCTTGAACTCTGCGAGGCGCTTGTACTGCGCCTGCAAACGCGCAGGCGCCAGCGTGAACAGCTTGCCCCAGTGCGGGCGCGGGCCGAAGGGAGCGAGCTGCTCCTCGATGAGCGGAAGAATCTGGCGAACTTCGGGCCACTCCGGCTTCCACGTGAAGTGAATGGCAAGCGACGGGCGCTGGTGGGCCATGCTCATCCACAGATCGTCGTCGGCGATGGTGCGCAGCTCGGTGATGAATAAGTGCGGCGTGATGCGGTCGCGCAGTTTTTCGACGGCCAGGATGGCCTCGTAGCCCCGATCGCGCGGGACGAAGTATTCGGTCTGCAACTCGCGCCCGCTCGACGGAGTGAAGTTCATCTTGAAGTGCGGCAGGCGCTCGTACCACGGGCCGGGGACGCCGAGCTGTTCGGTACAGGCGTCGGCAGCGTGGCCTTCGATGGGATGCAGCTTCTCGGTTGCAAGCTTCGCGCCGTAAAACTCCGCGGGCCAGTTGTATTGCTCTCCAGGAGTCACGCGGCGCTTGATCCAGACCTGCGTGGCGCGATGGTTCTGCCAGTCGGTGAAGAGGCTGACGCTGTAGCCTGCGCCGAAGATGGCGTCGAAGTTCTCCTTCAGTTGATCGAACGAAAGATTGCGGTAGACGGACTGCGCGACCTGATAGGTAGGCAGAAGGTTGAGCGTGACGCGCGTGAGAACGCCGAGCGCGCCAAGATGAACTACTGCGCCGGGAAACCTGTCGCCGTCTTTTTCTCGCGAGAGATGAACGATCTCGCCGTCGGCGGTAACGATTTCAAGCGCAGTGACGGCAGTGGCAAGGTTGCCGTTATGAATGCCCGAGCCGTGCGTAGCCGTGGCGATGGCGCCGGCGACGGAGATGTGCGGCAGCGAGGCGAGATTGTGCAGCGCATAGCCGCGCGCATCGATCACCGGCGCGAGCTGGCCGTACTTGATTCCGGCGCCGACGGTGACGGTATGCGCCTTGTCGTCGATCTCGATTGAGTCAAGGTGCTGGAGCGAGATCTGGTCCGCGGTGCTGTCGGCGATCGTATTGAAGGAATGGCGTGAGCCGAGAGCGCGCAACTTGCTACGGCTCTTGATGACGCTCTGCACTTCTTCGAGCGAGGCCGGAGCGTGGACGCGGTCCGTGCTGTAGGTGATGTTGCCGGCCCAGTTTTCGCGCGGCCCAGGTTGTTGCTGATTGGTCTGCTGCTGGCTTGAGGAAATACGCGACAACATTGAGCCGGCCACAAGCGCTCCCGAGGTTTTGAGAAATTCACGTTTGTTCATTGGTTTCGCCGATTTGACTTCGAAAGGAATTGTAGCGGACCGATGAAACGGAGCGCGGAGAGAACGAAAAATTGCCCGAATGCATCGAAGAAGTTACGGGTTGGCGATAAGGTTCGCCGCTGCCGTTTGCTCTTTGATGGGACTTTACTGCTTTGTATGCTGAAAACGATTAGGCCTGCTCGACGGCCCCCTACATGCCATGAGGAGAACTGAGATGGAAAAAGAGAAGAAATCTAGAGCTGTAAAGAAGACAAATACAGCAGCGAACCAGACGGGCGTGCAATCGATTGATTCGAAGAAGCCTGCGGCAAAAAAGAAAACGGCTGTGGTGGAGATGAGCGCCAATGGGATCGAGCCGCAGAAGAAAACTGTAGCTGCTTCCAATCCGGCCGATCAGAAGATGACGCAAATGAAGATTTCGCATGATGAGATCGCGAAGCTCGCTCACCGCTATTGGTTGGAGCGTGGCGGTCAGCATGGAAGTCATGCGGAGGATTGGCTGCGCGCGGAGCGGGAACTGCGAGGTAAAGCGTCGTAGTTGGGCTCTTAGTAGATCGTGGGCCTCTTAATTGATCAGCTCACTCCCCTCTGCACAGGTGCGCACGCGGAGCTTTGATGCGCTCGAAGTTCCGCAGGCCTCGCACACATCAATAAAAAACGGCGGCACTACTGAAATATCTCAGCGACAAATGGTCTGCCGTGGAGAGACCCCGTTTCGTCGTGCCCAGGCAGGAGGGCAAGCGCCGCCGTGGAGAAGACCAAAGAATTACAGCCCGCTTGAATCCAAACCATCCCCGTGATAATGGCTGTAGCGGCCGATGTCGTCGTCGATGTGCGCAGGATCGACGGAGATCTGTAAGACGTTGAGCTCGCTGTGGTCTTTGTCGAGGATGAAGAGTCCCATGCGGGCGCCTTCAGGACGCATGAAGATGAGCGTTTGCTCGCCGCCGTGGCGGCTGGTTTCCCGAATCACGCGCTGCCACTCCGAGCCCAACTTGTCTTCGACGATCTGGTTGAGTTCGGCGCCATCGATCTCTGTAGGGAAATTTTCGAAGTCGGCGACATGCAGATTGGCGACGCCTTCATGCGTGCCCTTGCGCGCGATGAAGCTGATGAATCCAATGAACGGAATGCGCGTAGCATGAGCGTGGTAGCGCACTTCGATGGTGTTGACCACGCCGTCGAATCCCGCTCCGCCGCCGGCAAGGACGGCGACCGGAATGACAAGAGCCACACTACAGAGGACGACGCCGAAGAAGAGTTTCATTGGTCACCATCCTTTTTTGCCTTGCTCTTTTCTTTGTCTTTTTCCTTGATTTTGGGCGCGTCGTCGCGATCGAACTGAGCGAGCGCGCCCAGGCCGGCCAGGCCGTGGAGCTTACTCAGATCTTCGACACGGATAGGGCCGAGGATGAGGACGATGGAGATCTCCCGTGGCTCAGCCGAGCAGATAAAGAGACCGCGATTTTCGCCGTTGACGACCTTGATCAGAATGTCGGAGGTTTCGCCGGAGCGACGCTCATGCTCATGCACCACGGGAGTCCACTCCGGCGTCATGAAGGATTGGCGAAGTTTTTCGATCTGGTCGGGCGAGTACTCGCCGTCTTTGTCGAACTCGTAGTTGCGCACGTAGATGCCTTCAAGCCCTTCGAGGAGATGGCGCGTGGCGGCGTCATCGTCCCCTTTGCCATGCATGAATTGCGTGGCCAAAGAGAGCATGCTTTTGTTGAGGGTCACCTCGGTGACATCGGAGGCGTGCGCGGAGAGCTCTTTCTCCAACTGCGGCGGAATCAGTTGCGGCGCGCTCTGCGCGAAGGCGCGCACAGCGAACTGCGCGATTAGCAGGAGTGTTGCAAGGCGAAGATGAAAGTTTTTGGTCATTGTTATTCTTCGTGAACCCGGCGGATATCCCTCATTTTGCGATCATCATTATTCATGGTCGTCACGGTCGTGCGCGGCGAGCCGGGTTTGAATCTGATTGAGCGCGCGGTTGGTGATGCGCAAGGCTGTCAGCACTTGATTCCGAGCTGCCTCGCCCTTGCGCTGCTGGTCAATGTGGCGCCATGTGAGCCCTCCGCCGATGACTGCCGCGAGAACGAAACACGCTGCCAGACGCTGCCAAAGAACCGTGCGATTGTGAAGCTGCTCGGTGCGGCGCTGATTGCGCTGCTGCAGGATGCGTTGCTTGAGGCTGGGCGGGGCCGGCCTGCGCAGGAACGCCTGCTTGAGCTTGTTTTCGAATTCGTTCATCTCATCCATCGGACAACGCGCCTCCCATCGCCTTGCCTGGCCGGACATAGTCTTTCAGGCTGGTTTCAGCTTTGGCGCGGAGCAGCTTCAATCCCCGCTGCAGATTGCTTTTCACGGTGGCCAGTGGCGACTCGAGCGTGGCGGCGATCTCTTCCGGCGTAAGGTCCTCCTGATAACGAAGAACCAGCGCGGCTCGCTGCGGTTCGGGCAGCGTGGTGAGCAGTTGCTCCACGCGCGCGCCGAGCGGTGAGCAGCGGTCTTCCGGCGGCGCACCATGATTTTCCTCGATCTCGATCCAGAGGTCGACCCCGCGCACGTGCCGGCGGCGAAGGGCGTCGGCGGCGCGATGCATGGCGACGCGGCGAAGCCAGAAGAGCGCGTGTTCAGGGGACTCCATGCGGGTCATGTTCCGGTCCAGTTCGAGAAATACGTCCTGCGCGATCTCCTCGGCAAGCCCGCGATCGCCGGTCAAGCGCCATGCCAGAGAGAACACCATCGACTGGTGTTCATCAACGAGACGCTCAAAATCCGGCTGCCAGTCGCGGGCCATCGGGTCGCTTCTACTCTCTTATCCGCACGCGAGCGCGGGACGGGATGCAAAAGGTACGTTAGGGACCGAAACAAAGTTCTGGCCGGCGTGATCGCATAAGGCGCGAATACAGAACCGGCAAATGCTACTGCATGTAACAGTCGAAATGTTACAGGGAGTAACAGGAGATGGCAAGACCCAAATTACAGGGCAGGAGGCTCATAGTATTGAGGGTCGATTCGTTTATAGCCGCCACTGCGAGCGGGAACAGAGAGAGCTCTCTGTTCCCGCTCGCAGCTGGGCCCGAGAGTCCGCCGCGCGCGGATGGGATCAAGAGAATTCGATCAGGACCGGAAACTATGCCGGGTTATTTAAAGATGGCCGGCCCTTCGAGCAGTTCGTCGCGGTGGCCCGTGTAGTCGATCATCGACACGAAGGCGGGGCCGGAGAGCGGGTGAGTCTTCAGGCTATCCATGATCGCCGCGTCAACTTTATCCAGGCCTTCGGGGCTGGACGCGATATAGACGACCCAGAACGTGCCAGGCGCCATGGAGTGAATCGCCTGGGTGTCGATTTCGTACTCATGGATTACGCCATCGGCGAGCATCTTCTCCAGCAGCGGCGCAACCAGGTTCTGGCTGAGCAGATCGATCGCTTCGTCAGGCGCATCCTCTTTTAATTTGTAAGAGGCGACACGGGTGTAGCCGGTTTTCCATGAACCGGGACGCCAGTTGTAATAGCGGCTTTCCATGATGTCGTCCCAGTGTTTAGTAGCAGTGGTCAAGACCGTAGAGCCGGTGCTGCCGGATGCGGAGAGCTGATCCAACACTTTGATCAAGCCGGCGAGGGACATCGACGACCACCAGTCGTCGTGGGTTTCTCCGTCGGGTTGGTGGACAAGATTCTCGTCGTTGCCGTAGCCCACAATGGTTCCATCCGCCAGCGCCTTGTCCAAGACCGCCTTGTCGCCCGCTACGGACTTTTCCATCTCCCCCCACTGCGCGCGAGGAATCTGCCAGTTGGCGATGTACGAATACATCGGCGGTTTTTCTTTCACCTCTGAAGCCTGTGCGCCGGACGGTAGGGCGCAATTAGACGACAGCACAAGCACACACGCTCCCACGAAGACACTCCACGATCTCTTGCTCATGGTCTTGCTCATTTCTTGGTTGGGATTTGGCCAGCGAGGCTCCGCGGATACTCTGACCGCGGCAAGTGTACAGGAAACGCAAGTGCAGAGCGGCGAATTCTAGGCAGCTATCCCTTGCGCCGGTAGTGAATCTGAAATTCATACCCGGCATTGGGCGGAAACAGCCCCGCCACGTGCCGCAGCCGCTCGGCCAGCGCCGGCGCCGCCAGCAGCGGATAGTCCCGCTCACGCAGATCGTGATAATCGAAGTCCACCGCCAACGACAACATATAAATCGCCAGCGCATCGGAGAACGATGCTTCGTAAAAGCTGTTGCGCGCGCGCTCGTCGATGCCCTTGCCGCTGCGCGAATCCTGCGCCCGGCGCCTCGTCTCCCATGCGTCCTGACTTGATTCCCCGCGCACCTGTGCTTCGGCCTGCGACCACACCAGCGCGGAAAAGCTCTCCGGCACGCCCGCTACGCCCACAAAGTTGTGGGCCACGTTGATGAAAAATTCGAACGCCAGCCCGAAGCGATCCTCGACCAGGCGCGTCGAGATAAATACGCCTTCGGTCGAGCCGAAGTTCGCATTGCGATGGCAGATCGCGCGATCGCCCAGATCGACCGAATACGACGGCGCCACCATCGTCTCGCCCGTATCGGCGATCGCCAACGGCACAAAGTAGTAGGCGCGGCTGGCCAGCGCCGGCGACATGCCCGCCGGCACTGCGCCCACCATCTGCTCCAGGTCCTGCTCGGGCACGCGCGTTTCGCCCCATGCCGCATAGCGAATCCCGTTCGCCGCCGAAGCTACCGTCACCTCAGTTGCGACCTTTTCGGCGTGCCACAGCTCGATTTGTACATTGCTGGCCATCGAACTGTATTCTATCGGCAGCAGGAGGGTCGCGAAAGTGACGCATGCCGCAACCAATCCGTCGCGGTCTACGGGCAGCGTTCTTGGCTTCCCGCTGGCCGGCTTCAGCCTCTTCCAGAGCATGTTGCTTTCGCTTGCCGCGGCGTTCTTCACCTTCTTTCTCACGACGTGCGTAGCCATCTTTTCGCTGCTGGTATGGAACGGGGTGCTGCACCATACGATCGACTACGCCGACAGCTACCGCTATGTCGGTTTGCCCGCTGGAGTTCTTGTGCTCGTCCTGGCCGTGCCGTTCTTCGCCGCGCTCTGGATTCGCGCCAAGGTCCAAAAGTAGCTCATGCCCGTTCTCGCGCTCTCGCTCGATACCCTCAAGAATCCTCAATCCCGCGACTGGTGCGCCCATCTTGAAGCCGGCGGCATCGTCTACTTTCCGCAAACGCCCGTTCCCATTCCGCCTGCCGATCTCGAATTTCTGCTGGGCCAGCGCCAGAGCAGCAGCGGCCTGCACAAAAACATCGCCTACAAGCCCAACCGCGACGAGCTCAGCGGCGTCGATCGCAAATCAGCAACGTCCTCGGATGTGAACCAACTCCACGGCGCGATGCGCCGCTACTCGGCCAGCGTCGAATCCTTTCTCGCCGACTTTCTCGCGCCCTATCAGCGCCGCTGGCGGTTGGACTACGCCAGCTTCCGCCCTCTAGAAGAAGAAGGGCGCGATCTACCTGTCCGCCGCCGCAACGACCTGCTCCACACCGACGCCTTTCCCACGCGCCCTACGCGCGGCTGGCGCATTCTGCGCTTCTTTCACAACATTCATCCCACGCGCACACGTGACTGGGTCGTCGGCGACGCCTTCGGCAAAGTCGTCTCCGCCTTCACGCCTTCGAAGCTCGCGACGCCCAAGCCGGACAGCCCCGTGGCGCGCGCCGGCAAGGCGGTCGCGCAGGCCACAGGTTTGGCCGGGCTCGTCCCGCAGTGGAAGCGCACGCCTTACGACGAGTTCATGATGCAGCTTCACAACGCCATGAAAGAAGACGCTGCGTTCCAATCGGGCACGACGCGCGAAGAGGTGAAGTTCGTCCCCGGCTCCAGTTGGATGGTCTACACCGAGACCGTGCCACACGCCGTCCTTGGCGGCCAATATGCGCTGGAGCAGACCTTTCTTGTGGATCCCGCCGCGATGGTCACGCCCATGTCTGCGCCGATCGCGATTCTCGAAAAGATGGCCGGCGCAAAACTCGCTTAGGCGGATTCGGCTGATTCTCGCGCGAGTTTCAAGAACGTTTCACAGTCCCACAGTTTCACGATTTCACAGCGTGTTTTTTCGACGCCTGCTTTTGAAAAATGCAAACCGCTGAGGATGATTGAGATGCCTCGCGCGAACGTGTCATCTTTAGAGCATTTTGGCGCGATTTCGATGCTTAATTGGCGCAAATTGGCGCGTTTTGCGCACCACAGAAACCGTGAAGCTGTGGAGCACAGTCCGGAATGAGCTAAGACGCGCGCGCCCTTTGCATGCAGGTGTTCATGCTCTTGCGCGGATTCATTATCGGACGCGGCGAGGGAATGATTCGCAAGCCGGATGCGCCAGCACGGAGGCGAACTTGGCAGCACTAAAATCCCGCTTGGACGGCAAATCCCCGAACCTATCTGCCCACTAACCTGCGCGCTCAACTTCTGGCACAATGTGTGGAACGTCGCGGCTGCGCTGGAGCAGTCGCGCATTCCCATCCCCCAATGCCTGAAGGCGCCCCCTGGAGGAAAACATGCCGCACATCAACCTTCCTGATATGCCGGGCATCGTCGCCGGATTCAACTTCCGTCCCGAAACAGCCGTCCCCATGCGTGAACTCGCGCACATCCTGCTCCACGAACGCAATTCGCTTACGCCGGGCGAGCGCGAGCTGATCGCGACCTACGTTTCTTCGCGCAACCACACCACCTTCTGCGAGTTGAGCCACGGCGCCGCGGCCGCGGCGCATCTGGGCGACCCCATGGTGGTTGAAAAGGTCAAGGCCGATTTCCGCGACGCCCCTATTCGGCCAAAGTTGAAGGCGCTGATCGCCATCGCGGCCAAAGTGCAGCAGGATGGCAAGCTGGTTACGGCTCTGGATATCGAGCGCGCCCGCCAGCAGGGCGCCACCGATATGGAGATTCACGACACAGTGCTGATCGCCGCGGCCTTCTGCATGTACAACCGCTACGTCGATGGCCTAGGCGCCTGGCAGCCACGCGATCCAGGCATGTACGCTCTGATGGGCCAGCATCTGGCCGAGGAAGGGTATCTTACGCCCGCGCGGCGGGAGCCGATCCAGGCGGCCTGATTCAAAACGAAGTGGCAAAACATCGCGTTGCATTGATGTTCCACGCAACGTACTTGATCCCTGGTCCCTTAATCCCTCGGTCCTAATCCCTGTTCCCTGCCTTTTCGTTCCTCGCCTTCACCTTGAACCAGATCGGCGTGCCCTTGAAGCCGAACGCCTCGCGAATCTGATTTTCAAGAAAGCGCTCGAAGGCGAAGTGCAGCTTGATATCCCGATCGGTGAAGAGCACAAACGTCGGCGGCGCCACGGCTGCTTGCGTCATGTAGAAAATGCGAATGCGCTTCGCCATCGGCACAGGCGCACGTTGAAAATCGATCTTGTCGAGGAAGCGGTTCATCTGGCCGGTCGTGACGCGCTTGCGCCGTTCGGCGGCGACCGCCTTCACTTCGCGCAATACGCGGCCGATGCCGGTCTTCTCCTTCGCAGAAAGAAAGATCACTGGCGCATAGCTCAGATACTTAAGCACCGCGCGCAACTGCTTCTCGAAGATCTCGCGATCGGCCGGCGGCTTGCCGTCAGTTCTTCCGGTCGTCACCGCATCCCATTTGTTGACGACAATGATCACGCTGCGGCCGCTCTCGTGCGCGTAGCCGCCGATGGTCGCGTCGCTGGCTGTTACGCCTTCGGTTGCGTCGATCATCAGCAGCGCCACATCCGCTGCTTCGAGATGCCGCCGCGCCATCACCACGCTCAGCTTTTCAGCCATCAAGTGCGTCTTGCCTTTGCGTCGGATGCCTGCCGTGTCAACAAAGCGCAGCGTGCTGCCCTCGTGCTCCACGACTTCATCGACGGCATCGCGCGTTGTGCCGGCGATCGGCGAGACGATGGCGCGCGCCGTTCCAGTGAGCGCATTCAATAAAGTCGATTTGCCCACATTCGGCCGGCCGATGATCGCGATCGACGTCTCATGCTGCTCGAATTCCCCATGCGTGCGTAACTTTGTGCTTGCCGAAGACGCGTTCTCCTCTTCGTCGGCTTGATCGGGATCGAGTGCGCCGTCTTCGACGCTCTCTTCTTCTTCGACTAACGTCTCTGCGGTCTCAGATTCGGATTGGGGAATCGCGTCAGCGATTGCATCCAGTAGCTCTCCGATGCCCAGCCCATGCTCGGCGCTGACCGGATACACCTCGTGAATCCCAAGCTGGCGGAAGTTCTCGGCGACCAGGGCCATGGCATCGCCCTCAACCTTGTTTACGGCAAGGAATAGCGGCGCGCCGTTGCGCTGCAGCAGACGCGCGAGATCGTAGTCGGGTCGGGCCAACTCGGTGCGCGCGTCCACGACCATCACCAGCGCCGCAGCTTCGTCGAGCGCTACACGGGCCTGGTTGTAGATCTCGGTGGGAATCAGTTCGGGATCATCGGGCACAATGCCGCCCGTGTCGACCAGCCGAAAACGCCGGCCGTTCCAGTCGAACTCGCCGTAGATTCTGTCGCGCGTGATGCCGGGCTCGTCGCCCACGATGGAGCGGCGGCTGTGGGTGAGGCGATTAAACAGCGTGGACTTGCCCACATTAGGGCGACCGACGATGGCCACCAGCGGCAAGGCTTCCGATCCGGGCCGCGAGGGCACAACCGATCTGCGATACGTGGGCAAAACCTATCTCCCGGCCGTTCCACAGGGAGCGGCCTGTTTCTATTGTGAGGGACGAAGGCGGTCTAGTTCCAGATTCGCCGCACGCCATAGGCGTCGAAGATGACGTCCTTGCTTAATAGGCTCCAGCCGAGTTCGAGCGCCTGTGCTGCAATCAGCCGGTCGAAGGGATCGCGGTGGAACCAGGGTAAATTGCCGCTGCGAACGACGTGGGCCAAAGTCGGCGTCAGCAGGTTGTATCTTCCACGGATCAAAATCGAGTCAAAATCTTTGACTATATCCGCTGCGTCAAGCCTTCCCGCCGAGGTTTTGAGGGCAATTTCCCAGGGCGTCGCCAGAGAGATCGCAATCATAGTTGTCGGGCTATCGATGAGACGCCGCACCTGCATGGGCAGGCCTGCCGGCGTCCGCAGATACCAGATCAGCGTGGGCGTATCGAGCAGATAGGTCATTTGCGGCGGGGCTTCTTCGGCGCCGGGACAAGCGGGACATCGAGCAGATAGCCCATGCCCATCTGCACGAGCTCCTCATCGGTCAGCGGATCGAAAGCGTCATCGTCCCAGTGAACCTTGCGTGCGTAAGCTCCTGCGAGGTCTTTGCGGGACGCCTGCTCCTCGACCGGCACAATCTTGGCGACGGGCTTTTTGCCGCGCATGACAATCACTTCCTTTCCCGCCTCCGCCTCTTTCAAAAGCCGGGAGAAGTGCGTCTTCGCTTGGTGGACGGTATAAGCCATGGACTAAGTATGCTTAGTCCACTTTTCAGAGTCAAACCGCTCTCGGCGTTACAGACAGGCTTCGAGCGCGTTTCTTTTTTTCCTCGTTTTTCCGCCAAAGCCGCGTATACACTGCGTCTCACAAGTCGAAATACAAGGGAGAAATCTGCTCTATGCCAAAGTACGTCATCGAACGCGAGATTCCCGGCGCAGGCGCCATGTCGCCGGAGACCCTGCAGGCCGTATCCCAGAAGTCCTGCGGCGTGCTCAAGAACCTTGGGCCGGAAATTCAGTGGGTGCACAGCTACGTGACGGCCGACAAAATCTACTGCATCTATATCGCGCCTAACGAAGAGCTGGTGCGCGAGCACGCCAACCAGGGCGGCTTCCCGGCGAACAAGATCTCGGAAGTCAAATCGATCATCGATCCGACCACCGCCGACGCGAAGTAAGAAGTAATGGGACTTGACCCTGGTCCGTTCACGGATGAGAGGCTTGTCATCTTCTCGTATTGGCCACGGCTGCTCGGTTGCCTGTAGAGCAGTGGAGGACGCGATGCATATTCACGGCGTAAATGCGAACAACTACACGGCCAATCTGCATTCTTCCGCGAACGCTACGCGCGCAATGGAGGCCCAGCGCGCTGCCGAGACACGCAAACGGCTCCTGAAGAATGCGCAGAGTGTGCAGGGTGAATCAGGTCTGGAGGAGAGCCGAATGATCGGCCGATGGCTGGGCGCCGGCCAGAATCAAGGACAGGGCCAAGGCCAGAGCGATCATCTCGACGACGCGGAGCGCTCCGGCAAGGATCTCGGCTTTGGATGATGGGCCGGGGGCTACGGAGACGCAGTGACTCGTTGCGATGGCTTCCAACAACGTCTCTTTGCATGCCAGCCGCGATCAGCGGGCGGGGTGTCTCACTAAAATGGAGTGAGCCCAGTTCTGATTGAGTCCGGCCCCCGATGTCCTCCACAGAGACCACCCCGCGTACCCTGCCTACCCTGCATGAGTTCTTTGCGCCGGGCGGCATTCTTGCGCGCTCTCCGCTGCCGTATGAGTACCGTCCTGGCCAACTGGAGATGGCGAAGGCCGTAGAGCGCGCGCTGGGCGAACGAAGGCATCTGATCGTGGAGGCGGGCACCGGCACGGGTAAGACGCTGGCGTATCTTTTGCCGGCCCTGCGCACCGGGCAGCGCGTCATCATCTCCACGGGAACGAAAGCTCTGCAGGACCAGCTGTTCTTTCGCGACGTGCCGTTTCTTGAATCTCTGCTAGGCGAGTTGCGCGTCTGCTACATGAAAGGCCGCGCCAATTATCTGTGCCGCCACAAGCTCGTCGCTTTGCGCGACCAGCCGATTCTTTCAGGTCTGGAAGAGATCGACCAGTATCAGCAGATCGCGGTGTGGGAGCGTGAGACCGAGACTGGCGATCGCGCAGAGCTGTCCAGCCTGCCTGAATCGAGCGCTCTGTGGCGCAAGCTCGACGCGCGCAGCGAGGCCTGCCTGGGGACCACGTGCCCCGACTACCGCCGTTGCTTCATTACCGAGATGCGCCGCCGCGCACTCGAGTCCGACATCATCATTGTGAATCACCATCTGTTCTTTGCCGACATGGCGGTGAAGCAGGAGGCATCGGGCGCGCCCGACGCCGGCATTCTGCCCGAGGCCGCGGCGGTCATCTTCGACGAGGCGCATGAGCTTGAAGAGGTTGCGTCGAGTTATTTCGGGCTCTCAGTCTCGAACATCCGCTTTGAAGAGCTGGCGCGCGACACCGATGTGCTGCTGCGCGGCAAAGAGGGCGCCGAAAAGCTGCCCGCCGTGACGCAGCAGTTGCGGGAACGGGCGCGCATGTTTTTCGCCGGCCTGCCGATGACCGCCGATGGCCGCCAGCCGTTCGCGGCGCGCGAAGAGTTTCTCGAGACATCGGGCGATCTCTATATGAGCGTACGCGCCACGCTCAAGCTGATGGAAGCAGAGATGGAGCGGCTCAAAGGAATCGATGAAGCGCCTGGCCTGCGCAAACGCGTTGCGCGCCTGCGCTCCGAGCTTGAGTTTCTGCTTGAGTCGAACGCCAGCAACATGGTGTACTGGCTCGAGCGCCGGGCCTCCGGCGGCGTCGGTTCCGACGCTTCGGCGCCAAAGCAAAATTTCCGCTCCGGCGGGCGCAGCACGTTTCTACAGGCGACCCCAATCGACGTCTCGGAGCTGTTACACGAGCTGCTCTTCGAGACGATCCCGACCGTGGTCCTTACGTCGGCCACGCTCACCGTGCAGGGCGGCTTCGAACATATTCGCAAGCGGCTCGGCATGAACGAAGCCCGCGAGCTGGTGGTGCCGTCGCACTTCCGCTACGGCGAGCAAGCGCTGCTCTACCTGCCGCCCGAGATGCCGGACCCGCGCGATCCGGAGTTTGCTGAAGCTGCAGCCGACTGTATTCGCCGCGTGCTGGAGATCAGCCGCGGACGCGCCTTCTGCCTCTTCACGAGCTATGCGCAGATGCGCGATCTCTACGAGCGCCTGTTGCCGGTGCTGGACTATCCGATCCTCCTGCATGGAACGGCGCCGCGTAAGGCCCTGCTCGATGAGTTCCGCATCACTCCCAATGCCGTGCTCTTCGGCACGTCGAGCTTCTGGCAGGGCGTGGACGTGCAGGGTGAAGCGCTCAGTTGCGTCATCATCGACCGGCTGCCCTTCGCCGTGCCCAACGATCCGGTGGTGCAGGCGCGCATGAAGGCAATCGAAGAGGCCGGAGGCAAGCCATTCTTCGACTATCAGGTGCCATCGGCTGTGCTCACGCTGAAGCAGGGGTTCGGCCGGCTCATTCGCTCGCTTGAAGACCGAGGCGTCCTGGTGCTGCTGGACCCGCGCATTCGCCGCCAGCGCTACGGTCAGACGTTTCTGCAGAGCCTGCCGCCTTATCGGACGACGATCGAGATCAGCGACGTGGAGAAGTTCTTCGCCGAGTAATGGGCAACGCGAAGGCCCTGATCCGCGGCGTTCCGCCATGGGGTAATCAAAGTATAAATAATTTGCGCATCAGTAACTTGCTCGGTCATTCTGCGTGCTTGACCGCGGATGCAAGCGAAGCGAGAATTGCCTCACCTCTGAGAAACTCAATGACTGCTGCTTACTGTAATCGCTGTAGCATGCATGTTCCCGAAGGCATGTCCGCTTGCCGCATGTGCGGCAATGCGTTACTTGTGGCGCCTCCAGTGGCGCCGGATGGCCCCATGCTCTCCGATACGCGCCGCCGTCCCGCCCAGCCGGAGTTTTCCAAGTGGCTTTTCTTTGTTGGCCTGAGTCTGGTCGTAACGCCCGCGTTGCGCATTATCGCGATCGTGCAGAAAGAAGTTCCCGCCTTGTTCGGCGATGATAGCCAGTCGTTCTTGGCGCAGTATCCAGGGCTCGACAAGCTCCTGTACTTTGAGATCGGCATGAACGCGCTGCTGGTGCTCGCCGCGTTGATTCTCAACTTTCTCTTCTACGCCAAGAGAAAGAACTTCCCCAACGCCATGATTGGATACGTCGCGATCACTTTGATCTATCTCATCACGGTGTCCGGCATGATCCACTCGATGTTTCCCGACGCGATCATGGCGCAGAGCGCCTATTCGTTGGTGCGCTATCTGCTATGGGGCATGGCCCTGGCGGGCTATCTACTCTTCAATCCGGATGTGAAGGCCCGCTTCGTGAATTAGGCGACGCAAAAAAGGATGGAAAATCGCTCAAATCGCTTCAGGATGATCGAACGCATTTGAAATTCTCTCCGGAAGTGTGACATAACTCCGGAGAGGCGAATAAAGTTGCAAATCAACACCGGCGACGTTCTGATTGTCATCGACGTGCAAAACGATTTCTGTCCCGGCGGGCAACTTGCCGTTGCGGACGGAGACTCAGTTATTGAGCCTATTCGTAAAATCGCGCAATGCTTTGAGCACATCATCCTCACGCAGGACTGGCATTCGCCCGATCACTTCTCGTTTGCATCCATGCATCCCGGCAAGAAGCCTTTCGATGGAATCGACTCCAGCTATGGCCCGCAGGTTCTTTGGCCGGAGCATTGCGTGCAGGGGACCCGCGGCGCGGAGTTTCACCCTGATCTGAATCTAACTCGAGCCGAACTAATTCTTCGCAAAGGCTTCCGGCGCAATATTGATTCCTACTCTGCCTTCTTTGAGAACGACCGCACGACAGCGACGGGACTTGCCGGCTATCTGCGCGAACGCAGCCTAAATCGTCTGTTCTTCGTCGGCCTTGCTTATGACTTTTGCGTCGGTTACTCGGCGCTTGACGCGCGCAAGCTTGGTTTCCCTGTATATGTCATTCGGGACGCCTGCCGCGCGATCGGTCTGGATGGCTCGGTCGCCGCGATTGAAGAAGGGTTTGCGAAGGCCGGCGTGAGCGTCATTGACTCTTCCCAGCTCTGCAACTGACTCACCACGTACAATTTCTGTAGGTGACCTCGTCGAGCGCATGTCCCGCAACTTTTATATCCTCGCCGCTTCCCTCGGCCTCTTCGCGGTTCTTTCCATGGGCATGTCGCTCGTGCCGTCGAGTTTTCAGCCAGGCCTGCCGGCGAACGGCTCGCTCTGGCGCACCATCGCGCTGGTTTTGCTGCTCGGCGGGCTGGCTTCGGCTTTGATCGGCGTGTTGAGCCACCTTTTCGAGCAGGTCGACCGGCGCAGCGAACAGCTTCGCCAGTCGGCGCGCCGCAATCGCCGCGACCGGCAGGATTGACGGTCGCGTCTGGATCGGGCAGACCTCGCGGCAGCGCACAATCTTCGCCGGTCTGCAGCGGGCCATAGAATAAGAGAGGGGACTCCTCCCCGTATGGATAGATGAACGCAGATGTATGAAGTTACTGTAGAAGCGGGTTTCTCGTCCGGCCATTATCTTCGCAACTACCGAGGCAAGTGTGAGAATCCGCACGGCCATAACTATAAGGTTCGCGTGACGCTGGCAGGCGCGGAGCTGGATCCGTCCGGTCTATTGCTCGATTTCAAACTGCTCAAACAGGTGCTGCGGCCGGTGATCGACCGCATCGATCACCAGATGCTTAACGACCTCGAGCCGTTCATGACGTTGAATCCGTCGGCGGAGAACATCGCCAAGTTCTTCTTCGATCAGACCAACGAACAGCTCAACGGAATGACGCAAGGCCGTGTGCGCGTGAAGGACTGCACCATCTGGGAGACGGACACGACCACCGCGACCTATTACGAATAGGCCGCATGTTCAAGCTGGTTTCTTTGCAACGAGAATGCGCAGAGGCGGCCAGGTTCCAGTCCAATCCAGCGGATACATCTGAACGGATAATCCAGCCTTCGCGAATTCGCCCGCGTACTCCCTCATGAGCTTGTAGTCGGAGATCACGGCCACGCCACCAGGCTTGAGGACGCGCGCAATCTCGCGGCAGGCCTTGGCGCGTCCCGGTTTTTGATAAATATTGTGCAGACACAAATTGGAGAGCACGACATCGATTGAGGCGTCGGGAAAGCCCATCTGGCGCGCGTCTTCGCTCAGGATCGTGGTCTTCGCGCCTACGTCTTCGATCGCGATGTTCGTTTTCAGCGCCTCCGGGCCATTGCCGGAGAGATCCTCGGCGTTCCAGATGTCGATGCCTGTGGCGTGGCCGGTGGTGAGACATTTGGCCGCGCCGATCAGCAGGAGACCACGGCCCGCGCCCACATCAAGCACGTTTTCCGCTCCCGTCCAACTGACTTTGGCGAGGATACGATCGCGATGGCGGAATTTGCCGACCAGCGAGTAGAGCAGCATTAATGCGGCGAAGAAGATGAACCAGCCTGCGGGCCAGAGAAAACCGGGGGATAGCAGGAACGTGATATGTGCGATGGTGACACGTGGAAACGCCAGGGCGACGATCAGAAAGAACGCGCCGGCGAAAAACATGTTGCGAATGACATTGGGCGCATCGATTCCATAGTTGGCTTTCTGAGACATCGCAAGCTCCGATCCGCGTAACAACCAGGTATCTTGAAATGACAGAATGCTATCATCTGGATTCACGCGGCAGTTCGCGGCCTGCGATGAGTGGGTGCTTACTTCATCGAGCTTGATTTGGACTGCAGATACTTGTTGAAGGGAATCTCGAAGTAGAAAAGCTCGTTGCCGTCAGCGTCGCGCACCTTGTGCAGGTGCAGCTTGGAGCCTTTGAGTGGATCGTCGAGCTCGGAGACGTCGTAAAACAAAAAGCCGGCGCGGGTAGTGTGCGGCTCAACGACCAGAGCGGCATATTCAAACTCGTCGAAATCCGCCTCGATCTCTTTGTTGCTGCCCTTGGGCTTCATGTGGATGTTTGGAATTGGACCCGGCATGGGAATCTTGCCTCCCTCGCGCTCTTTGCGCGACATCAGCCGTTCCACATCTTCGGGCTCAGCGGCCTGGATGCGATCGCCGGCCGGAGTTTGAAAAAGAATGCGCGCGTCGCGCAGCGAGATCGGCCGATCGCTGTTGTTGGTTACGATGAGACGAATAGGCATGACGCCATGGCCGAGATAATCGACCCGAAATAGCGATTCCTTTTCTTTGGTGTCGTAGGGCTCAGCGGCGATGGCGACTTTTTCCTGGTCGTGCACCTCGACGGCGGCGAATGAGGTGGCCGGCTGCACCGGCGGCGGCTTGTGGTCGTTGGCCCGAGCGGCGGGTAAGGCCATCAGGAGCGCGAGCAGCGAAGCAACCCTCAGAGACGTCATCGTGCACGACTGTATCATTTTAGGGTTAGACCGCAAGAGGGCGAATTCCGTTACGCATGATTGTTTTTTTCTACAACCTCGCGCTGTTGTCGGGGCTGCTTGCCAGCGGGCCCTGGTGGTTGTGGCAAATTGCGACCACGAACAAATACCGCGAGGGCCTTGGCGAGCGATTGGGCAATGTGCCGGCTTGGATCAAGAGCAAGGCGGCCGGGCGCCCGGTGATCTGGCTACACGCGGTTTCGGTTGGAGAGGTGCTGGCGGTGAGCCGGCTGGTTGAAGAATTGGATCGGACTGTTCGCGATTTTCAGGTGTTGATCTCGACCACCACATGCACCGGCCAGGCTCTGGCGCGCGAACGCTTCGGTCCCAATCGTGTCTTCTATTGCCCGCTGGATGTCCCGTGGGCGGTGAGCGCTCATCTCAATGCGATCAAGCCGCGCATGCTGGTTCTTGCCGAGACGGAGTTCTGGCCTAACCTGCTCAGCGGCTGCTTTCGGCGCAAGATTCCCGTGGTTGTCGTCAACGGGCGAATCTCCGACCGCTCGTGGCCGCGCTACAAGATGCTGCGCCGCTTTTGGCGGCCGATTCTGAGCCATATCAGCCGCGCGCTGGCGCAGACAGAGGCCGATGCAGAGCGGCTCAAAGCGATCGGCGTTGCCGCCGAACGAGTCGCCGTGTCGGGCAACCTCAAATTCGATGTCCGCGTGGCGCAGGAGGCGGAAGCGACGCGGCTCTTACGGACGCTGGGGCCGAATCTGCGCTTCTTCGTCGCCGGCAGCACTTTGGACGGGGAAGAAACGGCGCTGCTGGAGGCGTGGCGGATGATCCTGCAGCAAGAGCCGCAGCTTGCGATGGTTCTCGCGCCGCGTCATCCGGAGCGCTTTGGCGCCGTGGCGGATCTGCTCGGTCGATCAGGCCTTGCATGGACAAAGCGGTCGAGCTGGAATGGTCATGCGGCAGAGATGCTGGAGCCGGTCAAGGCGGGCCAGGTGATCCTGCTGGACACGATCGGCGAGCTGGCGTCGATCTATTCGCTCGCGGCGGTCGCGTTTGTTGGAGGGAGTCTGTTTCCGACTGGCGGGCACAATCCGCTCGAGCCCGCACGGTTTGGAGTCCCGATTGTGATGGGACCGCACTACGCTAACTTCCGCGCAATTGCGGAAGACCTGCGCGCGCATAACGCAATGCTCATTGCATCGAAGGAAGAGCTTGGCGTAGCGATCGGTGGTTTGCTGGCGAGTTCCGAGACGGCAATGGGCGCGCGAGCTCGCGAGGTTTTTGGGGCGCAGGCTGGAGCGACCGACCGGACCGCAAAGGCGATTCGCGATCTGCTTGCGCAACAGGTGCGGCCTGCATGAAGCGGCCGTGGCTCGCGCCGCTTGTTCCTCTTTATGCAACTGGATTGGCGTGGCGTAATTTTCGCTTGAGACGCGGGTGGGAGCCGGTGCGGCGACTGCAGTGGCCGGTGATCAGTATTGGGAATCTATCGACCGGCGGATCGGGCAAGACGCCGCTCGCGATTACTCTGGCGAAGCTGCTTCAGGCGCGAGGAGCGCACGTCGATGTGCTTTCGCGCGGCTATGGGCGATCGAGTTCCGAGGCTATGCGCGTCGATCCTGGCGGAACAGTGGAGCAGTTCGGCGATGAGCCGTTGCTGATTGCGCGCGAGGCCGGCGTTCCTGTGTACGTGGCGTCGCAGCGGTACGACGCAGGAGTGCTGGCCGAAACGAATGCATCAGGGCAGCACGATGTTGATAGAAGTCTCATCTCTTCTGCCCATGTCCTGGACGACGGCTTTCAGCATCGGCAGCTCTTCCGCGATGTCGATATTCTTCTTCTCAATCGCGAGGACTGGCGCGATACACTTCTGCCTGCAGGAAATCTGCGTGAAACATTGCATGCAGCGAAGCGAGCTGACGTGATTGCGATTCCGGCCGGAGATTCTGCGTTTGAGTCCGAGCTTCGCCGCTGGGGCTGGACTGGGCCGGTTTGGCGTCTGCGGCGTCGCATGAATGTTCCTTTAGTGGGCGGACCTGTCTATGCTTTTTGCGGCATTGCGCGGCCTGAGCAGTTCTTTGCAGGGCTCGAAAGCAACGGTCTTGGAGTGGCTGCGTGCAATGCTTTTCGCGATCATCATTGGTATACGCGGAAAGATGTGGATCGGCTGATCGCCGCCGGGCGCACGACCGGCGCCGTTGCTTTCGTGACCACCGACAAAGATGCGGTGCGACTGGGCGCTCTGGCGTCGGCATTTCCGCCTGAGCTGCCCCTCAAGACTGCGCATCTAAGCATCGGGATCGACGGTGAAGCATCCGCGCTCGACTGGCTCATCGGTCGCTTGCGGACCACTGCTTCGCTGCCGAGCGTGTGAGAAAATCGAAGTTTGCCAACTCAGTCCAAGTTCCGTTTGCTCGTTGTGCGATTAGGCGCCATGGGCGACATTCTTCATGCTCTGCCGGCGGTGACGGCGCTGCGCAAATTGCATCCGGAGTGGATCATTGACTGGGTCGTTGAGCCGAAGTGGGAGCCGTTGCTGCGCGCGCGAGACTCCTCGCGATGTGACACGGGGGCGGACGGCGAGAGCGGGGATCGCGAGGCGGAGCGGCCATCGCCGCGACAGCCTCTCGTCGATCGCATCTTGTTGGCGCCCGCGAAACAGTGGGGCAAGAGTCCGCTCAGCGGCCGCACGATACGCGAGGTGCGCGCACTGCGACGCGCGATTCGCGAGGCCCGCTACGATGCGGCCATCGACTTTCAGGGCGCAGTGCGGTCAGCCGCTTTTGGACGGCTTGCAGGTTGCCGCCTGATCGGCGAGGCGGAGCCGCGCGAAGGCGCCGCTCGGTGGTTGTTTACCGAGCGCATCGCTACGCGCGGGGCGCACGTGATTGAGCAGGACTTGGAGTTGGCGGCTGCGATTGCTGGAGACGATTTGCAGTACGTCGCGCCCTGGCTGCCCTTCGATGCGTGCGCGGAGGCCTGGGCCGATGAGCTTGTCGGGTCCGCGCGCGGTGGATGCGTGGTGTTGATCAATCCTGGCGCGGGATGGGGCGCAAAGCGCTGGCCCGTGGAGCGCTATGCAGCGGTTGCGCGAAGGCTCATGGAGCGGGGTTGTCGGGTGTTTGTGAATGCGGGGCCTGGAGAAGAGCCGATTGCCGATGTGATCGTGGCGCAAACCGATGGCGCAGCCACGCCGCTCGCGCCCTCGCTTGAAAATCTCATCGCGCTCACGCGCCGCACTGCGCTGGTGATCGCAGGCGATACAGGGCCGCTGCACCTGGCATGCGCGCTGGGCAAGCCGGTCGTGGGCATCTACGGTCCGACCGATCCAAGCCGCAACGGACCGTTCGGAACGCGATTCAAAGTCTTGCGGCATCCCGAGAGCCGACGCGATCATACGCGCCGCGAAGCTCCAGAGGCGGGACTGCTTACTATTCAGCCTGAAGAAGTGCTGGCCGCAGCCAAAGAGTTGCTGGGCGAGGAGGGCAAGCGATGAGCGGCCAAAATGCTCCTCCGAAAGTCCGCCCCACCCAGTGGCGGTGGGAGAGGATTGCGCGAAGGATTCGCGTGCCGCTGGGCTTTGTGACGGCGGGGATCTACCTTTTTGAACTGTGGCGCCGCGCGCCCGAGCCTGCCGCGATTGCGTGGAGTCTCGCGCTGGTGCTGCCCGGGCTGTGGCTGCGCGGCTACGCTGCGGGCTATGTGAAGAAGAATCGGGAACTGACGCAGACCGGGCCGTACGCCTACGTACGCAATCCGCTGTATCTGGGTTCGATCCTCATTGCCGCTGGATTTGCGGTCGCGTTGTTGAGTTGGGTCGTGGCGGTTGCGCTGGCTGCGATGTTCGCGCTGATCTATATTCCGGTGATTGCGTCGGAGGAGCGCTTTCTGCGCGCCACGTTTGCGGAGTTCGAAGAGTACTGCCGCCGCACTCCAAGGTTGATTCCGCGCCTGACGCCGGCCAGGGCTTCGGCCGAGGTTCCTGGACAGCCAGAAACTGGTACTATCGTCGGTAACTTCTCCTTTGCTCTTTACTTACGGCACCGCGAGTACAATTCAGCTATTGGCGCGGCGCTGCTTTATTTGAGCCTGCTATATTTGCGGCCGGCTCTGGCGTTGTTTGCGCGGCGTTGAAGCGACTTAAACCCATTGCGGCGATGAACCGCTGTTCGCCCGGGCCCGGTAGACAAATCGGCGCACGGCATGTCAAAAGCTGAAGGAGCCGGGTCTGGGAGTGAATATTCGCACGACGGTGAAGACGATTGTGTGCTTGGTCGCCCTTGCCGTTGCGGCGTACGGTCAGCAGACCGCTCTGCTCCCGCCTCCGCGCGCAGGCTTTACGTTTCCACTTAAGCAGACGCTTACCTATTCAGTTGATTGGCGCGTCTTCTCGGCGGGAACCGCTGTGCTCCACTTCGAGAGCGACGGAGATCGCGAGCGCGTGAGTGCGACCGCGGACACGGTCAGCGCCATCAACATGATCTTCCATGTAAGCGATAAGTTCCAGTCGAGCTTCGATCGCGCGAAGGGCTGCACCTACGAGTTCGACAAGCAGACGGTGGAAGGCAGACGGCAGATCAACTCGACGCTGCGGATTGATTACGCGCAGGGCAAATCGATTCTCGACGAGAAGAACATCGTGAAGAACCAGTCCAAGCATGTCGAGTCGCCGATTCCCGGATGCATGACCGATTTGCTGACCGGCGTGTTCTATGCGTCGTCACAACCGATGGTTGTGGGGCAGAGCTTCATTCTGCCTGTGGTCGATGCAATGCATAACGTGCCGGTGACGTTGAAGGTGGAAGGACGCGAAGAGGTGAAGACGCCGTTGGGGTCGTTCCACACCGTGCGCGTGCAGCCCACGGCTGCGGCCGGCGTGGTCAAGAATCGCGGCAATATCTGGATCTGGTACACGGACGACGATCGCCATCTGCCGGTGCAGATGCGCGCGCGGCTGTTCTGGGGAACGATCACGTTCCGCCTGGTCGGCAATGAGAATAAGTAAGTCAGCACACAGTGGTCAGTAGCGAGTTAGCCGTCCGCTCGCGCGGACGTGTTAGCGAGTCAGCGCCACGGGCCGCACCAGCTAGTTTTTATAAAAAAGAACTCTTCAGAGAGGTCGTATGCGCAATTGCAGACGAGATTGGATGAGCAGGGCTTTGCCAGCGCTCCTCTTGGCGTTTTCGTTGCCGGTTTGGGCGGCGGGCTCCGAGAAGAAAGCTTTGACGCCGGAGGAGCGGGCAGTGCTGGCGCCGCTCGCGAAGGTGTTCGATGGGATCGCGAAGCACGATCGAGGTCTTGTCAAGGAGCAACTGTTGCCCGGAGGCATGGTCACGCTCAAGCGAAGCGATCGAATCGTGCAGATGAGCTTCGATCAGTTTGTGGAGCACATTCCGGCGACGGGCAAGGAGAAGCTGGAGGAACGGATTCACGATCCGCTGATCCGCATCGACGACGATATTGCGATCATCTGGGCGCCATACGTTTTTCTAATCGACGGCAAAGGCGATCATGAAGGAACCGATAGCGTGAACTTGGTGAAGAAGGATGGGCGCTGGCTGATTGCGGGCATCGCGGACAATGGCCGGAAGGTCCGACCTGGTCATTGATTGGACGCGCCGGCCGATTGCGTTGAGAGCGTGCGCCCTTTACGGCGCGACGCAGGCGAAGTTGGCGGCGTCGTTCTGATCGCCGGAACCTGTGTAGCGGGCGATTTTGGGATACGCGCAGAGAGGCCGCGTGAAGGCCGGTTTCATTGCGTCGTATTTTGTGGCGATCACGGTTTCGTCGAGCGATCCTTTCTCCACCCAGCTCTGGAGCGAATCAAAGAGGCCGTACTTCGGCCCTTTGGCGGTTTCGGAACCAAACTGCCCGAACACGCTCGCGCCCGGCCCTCCCATGCAATGCTCCATGCCGGGGACCATGTAGAGGCGCACGAAATTGTCGGCTTTCTCCTTGCCTATTTTCTGCTCGACGCTCTCGTAGTAGGAGACCGTGTTGGCGGGCGAGATCGCGGGATCGTTCCAGCCATGGTAGAGAATCAGCTTTCCGCCGTGCGCCGCGAACTTGCTCAGATCGACATTGGTCGCATCGAGGTCGGCGGCGGCTTTCTCGTGCGACTGGCGGAGCAAATCGTCCACGCTTGACGTGAGTATGTTTGTCTTGGGATCGCCGGTGATCATGTACCGAAAATAGTTCCGCACGAAGCGGGAAGAGAGCGAAGCGTCTGGATCTTCACCGACGACCCATTCTTTCCAGGCTGTTTCGTCGCCCATTGTGGCGCCGGGAAAGATGATCTTGCCCTGTTCGTCCTTGAATCCGCCATACAGCGCCTTGACGGAATCGATCTGAGGCTGCGTCAGGCACTGAGAGGAATCGTCGCCCTTGCACAGCAGGACCTGAGGATCGAAGCTGCACTTTGCCGGATCGCCGATCACGCCATCTTTGACGCCGTCGAGCGCGTCGCATGCGGCCAGCGAAGCACGCTGAAGTCCGGGCAGCTTACGGATAGGAATGTAGGCTTTGGGGTCGCCGGTCAGGCTTTGCATGCCGCTTGCGCCGGCAGCCAGCATTGTTGACCATGCATTCGCGGGCGCGCCGGCAAGAATGCCATCATAGTCGTCGGGAAATCGCTGCGCTTCCATCAGAGCCTCGCGGCCGCCGTCGGAGCAGGCATCGAAGTAAGACTTGTCGGCATGCTTGCCGTAGAAAGCATCGAGCACTTGCTTCGAACGCTCGGCGGTCAGATGGATCGCGCGCCAGCCAAAGTCTTTCACCTTTTCGGGATGTCCAAAGGCCCAGCTCGCGTCTGTGCCTTCCGCTTCATGGCCGGCGTCGGTTCCCGATACGGCAAATCCGCGCCTCAGATAGCCGGCCATTTGCTGGTACGAGATTTCACCGGCAAACCCACCGTTCCCGCTGCCGAGCAGACGACCATTCCATCCCTGGGTTGGGCCCTGGGCGGGGAGCCAGACTTCGAAGCGAATCGTGGAGTCGCTAGTGGGATGCATTTCACCGGCGATGCGGCAGAAGGCGGGCAGATTCCGCAGCGGCGGGTCGGCGTCGGAGACTTTTAAGACCCCCGAGGTGACTGTTTCCGCCAGAGTAATCTTCGTGTCGGCAAGTTGCAGCGTTTTGAGGCTCGCGCAATCGGCGGCGTATAACAGCGAGGTTGAGCTTGCGAACAGATAGAAAGATACCTGTGCAATGCGGCGCATGGAATGGGCTCCCAAAAATTCGTAGCCTTTATACCAGACGCGCGTTTGTCCTCTTCTTGAAAAGAATTTGCGGAGTGCGGGATGCTGTCGCGATGAACGACGCTGATGAATATCTACGCCGGGAAGCCTTCCATCATGCGGAGTCTTTCGATCGGACGGTGGTGGCGACGCAAATGACGACCCACGAACTGAAACCATTGATTTGCGTCCAGCGGCGCCATGAGGAAATCCGCGAACTCACTTGCATAGAGGTGTTCCAGGATCTCGCTCATTGACCACTCTTTGGGAGACGGCGCCTTGCGCCTGGCTCCAGCCGGAGAGCATCTCCAGTAGCTCTGCGCGAGCTTGTCCCATGGTCTCAACTAACTTGGGTGGGGTTTTATAGGTCACCTCGGCAGTCGAGCACGTCCGTCTCCAAAGAGACAAAACTCGCCCACGGTTCATTCCGTGGTGGAGTGAAGAAGGATTGATCGGGCGTTGAACGATTCGGAAAGGCGAACTGAAGTTATGTCTCGGGGCAAGTGAATGACTCGCACCGATGAAATCAGGAAGCTTTTTGTACGGCGGGCGGGTCGACTATGGCATCGAAGGAGCCGGTCTCGATGGTTTGGCCGTGCTTCATCTGGACGAAGATTCTGTAGGCGCCGGCGGAGGGGAAGCCGTAGGGAAAACCGACGGTGTTGGGAAGAGCGGTCGGCGCCATGGTCATGCCTGGCATGTTGGGCATCGGCGTTTTTTCGGCGCTCATGGGTTGTCCCATTCCAGACCCCATGTTCGGCATCGATACGTCGGGGTTGGCGATCATGTAAGCGGCCATCGACACGGTGCCGGTGGGATGAATGTGCGCGAAGACCGCGCCGTCGGTTTTGACAAAGGCGGCGTGTCCGAGCATGCCCATGTAGAGCGCCATGTCCTGTGCCGGCTTGCCCTGGGGATCGAGCAACGCAAATTGGAGATCGAGCGGCGACTTGGCTGCGATTTCGCCGGCGTTGAGCCAGACCATCGTATAGCCGTCGGGAAGTT
This sequence comes from Occallatibacter sp., assembly GCA_035486155.1. GTDB lineage: Bacteria > Acidobacteriota > Terriglobia > Terriglobales > Acidobacteriaceae > Telmatobacter. The sequence continues at coordinate 49,390 of DATHNJ010000105.1, forward strand.
TGAACTTTTGCGCGCTTGCGTGGTTTTCGGGCGCGCCTTGCGTTTTATTTGCGGGAGGAGCGATCGGCGCCGAGGTTCCTTCTGCGTCGTCGCCGGCCAGCGGACGGCCGGAGATGGCGGGCAGCTTGATCTGACCAACGATGGTCTCAGGAAATCCGCTGGCGTGCACCACGTCGGCGTAGAGGTGGTAGTCGCCTGCAGGCAGCGATGGAAGCGCGAGGCGAAACTCGCCGCTGCCGGCGGGTTCAGGATGCAGGTGCGCCACGATATCCATCTGCGGCCAACGGATGACGTAGAGGTGCATCAGGTGGTCGTGGTCTTGGATAAAGTCATCGAGCTTGCGCTGCGAGAGCCAGCCGGGATCGTGCAGTTTGAGATCGAGAACATTGCCGGGGTGAAGCGTTGCCGCCATCTGGAGCGGTTTGTAGATATTTTGCGAGTAGCTCAGCGCTTCAGCCTTCCACCAGGCGCGTCCCAGGATAACGGCGCCGACCATCAAGGCGAAGCAGATCGCCATGGCGATGTAGCCGGAGCGGTGATTGGCCTGAGGAACCGGCGCGCCCGGCGCGAGCTTGGCTTGGCTGGCGGCGGCGCCGACGATGCCGATCATGCTGACAAAGAGGAAGGCGCCGAGCCCGGCCAGAAGAACGCCCAGGCCGATATTCATCTTCAGAGTGCCCATAGCGGTTGCCGGAACGGGAATGGAGACGACGCCATTTCCTGTCGCCCCGTTTACGGCGAGGCGAATCTGCCAGGAGCCGGTGGCCATGATCCAGAGGTGTCCGGTGAAGAATGCAGCGTCATCTGCCGATTGCTTCATTGCTTCGGGGACAGGCGGGTGTTTCGACGCTTCGCCGGTCAGTGGGATAGGCGTGATGGCGATGTCTTGAACCCCTGGCGTCTCGGAGCGGACTTCGACGTCGGCGACGCCAGGGATAACGAGCGGAGGCCGTACAACGACAAAAAGCTTGTAAGGGCCAGCCTGGCCCTCGGCGTAGATGTCGGGATTGCCGACGTGCGCATGCGCGAAAGAGGCGCAGAGAAGGGTTGATGCAAAAATCGTCCAGGTCCTTAGCTTCATCGCTGAATCTTTCTCATCCAGTCGCCCAGCATGAGGCCGAGCCAAATGCTGATGGTGGAATAGACAACGGCTATGCCGAGCCCGGACCAAAGAGCGAGCCCGTGCTGCGGGTTGACAAACTGGCGAAGCACATAGGGCGACCAAGGCTTAGCCGAGTAATCGGGGTAGCCGGCAACGAAGAATGGGTTGTGCGCGGCCTTGGTCATCAGGAAGCTCGTAAAGGGCCACTGCGCGGCGACCAGCGAGAGCAGAAACACCGGGCCGCTGATCGCGGCGACCAGCAGGGCATTCTTTTCGCCGATGCGGCGCCATAGCAGGTCGAGTAACACGGCGGGAACTATGAGCAGGAGCGGAAACTCAGGCGGAACGAAGTGGGTGATCGGCTCGTAGACCGGCCCGAGCTTGGGTTGTGCCGGAAAAATCTGCAGGATGAGAATGACCCCGATCAGAAAGAGGGAGTAGATAGCGGTCATCCATGTGCAAGCCCAGCGGTTGCGCGCTCCCCTGCCAACCAGGCCGAAGTAGATGGGAACCCCCAGCGAGATCGAGATGTAAGCGGTGGCGTTGTGCAGAAAGACGTCGGTCGTGTACTCAACGCGAAAAAACATCGCCTGGATCAGCAACAACCCTGCGGCGTAGAGCAGCAGAGCTTGTAGGCGGCGGTAGGTATTCGATTCCCAGCCGGCGCGATTCATGGTCGAGGCGATGACAAAGAGCAGGCCGACGTGAACGGCGAAGGCGCCCAGCACCAGCAGAGTGTGGGGAGGGCTGATGATTTTGACGTCGAGGCCGTAGGCGTTGTGCCACCAGTTGTCAAAGGGCGCCGAGGTGATCATGGCGATGCCGCCCCAGGCGGCGATGAAGGCGCCGAGCGGGGCGTTGAAGCCAAGTACGCGTACTGCGCCTTCTCGAGCGGCGCGCCCGCGGACGAAGGTAGTGCTGAGGATGAGATAGCCGAACGAGATGCCGGCCAGGACGCCGCACAGATAGATGGCCATGTGGGCGGGGGTCCAGAAGGTGTCGCGTCCGATGGAGCGGTGCCAGGAGACGTCCCAATAGGCGCCGATGGCGACTGAGGTTACGGCCAGGGTCGCACACCACAAATACCAGGGAACTCGCTTAGGCAGTTCCGGCCGTTGAACCTCGTCTAAGATTTGGGGGGAGATGACGGTTGCCATATTCACCTTTGAAAAGAGGGATAAGACGCTATCAATTTAACAGAGCGATTGGAGCGAGAAAAATTCCTCAGTTGAGGGATAACGAGACGTTCCTGAAGATGATTTTGGCGCCTTTGACGTTTGACGCATGGAAATTAAAACGGAGCCTGTAGAGAGCGCCGGACGAGTGCTCTACAGCAAACAATGCGCTCCATGGGCGGCGAGAGCCTTGTCGAGCGTTATTAGGTGGCCTCCGGCGGCTTGAGCCACTGCGAGTAACCAGGCCTCAGTCCAAAGCTTTGGCGAGGCGAACTTTCCGATTGCAAATTTGCGAAAGGCCTTCTCAACTTCGGGGGGGTCGGAGAGGAAGGTTACTCGGTCATCGTCGTAGAAGCGGTCATAGGTGCGCCATGCGTCATTGATGGTCAACGGCTGACCGTTCATAGCTGAGGAGGTTGTGATGAGGCGCAGAAATCCATGTTGTGTGGAGCGCACCATGGCAATGAGGCCTGTACATTCCCGCCACCAGAGCCGGGCGCGCGCGGAGTGGACATGGTCATGAGACGCCAGAGCGAGCCAGACATTGACGTCAGGGAAACTCAATGAGGTCATAGATTTGTTCGTTCGTTAGATCGATCTTGCGTCCGGTCGATGGGATCAGCGGAGTGCTGAGATCAAGGCGGCGCGGCGGGCGAGAGGCTTTGACCTCTTCTACGGCGTGTTCGATGCCTTCCAGGATCAGCTTGCGGGCAGAGCAGCCCTTACGAGCCGCAGCTTCGTGCAAGCGGCGGTGTAGATCGCGCGGCAGGTCGATCGACGTCCGGATGGGCTTGGCTTTCATGATGTGATTATGGGCGCGGCGACTTAAATAAGTCAAAACGAACTGACAAGGACATTAGCAAGACCAGCCATCAGAGATGACCATTTCCGTAGAATGGACTTGGATGGCTTTTACCGAACAATACGAGGTGGCCGTGGTGGGCGCCGGGCACGCCGGGTGCGAGGCGGCGATGGCTGCGGCGCGCATGGGGCTGAAGACGGCGCTGATCACGATGAATCTCGACCTGATTGCGCAGATGAGCTGCAATCCGGCGATTGGCGGCGTGGCGAAAGGGCACTTGGTCCGCGAAGTGGATGCTCTTGGCGGCATCATGGGCGAGGTCGCCGATGCGGTCGGCATCCAATTCCGTCTGCTGAATACGTCGCGGGGGCCGGCGGTGTGGAGTCCGCGCGCCCAGTGCGACAAGGCTCTCTACCGCGTAAAGATGCGCGAGGTGCTCGAGGGCCAGCCGGGACTGCATATCCGGCAGGCGGAGGTGATTGATCTCGTCTTTGAAGAGATCGACTACAGGGAACCGGGATCAGGGAACAGGGAAGAGACCGACGGCGAGCGAGGGAACGAGGGACCTAGGGACCGGCGGCGTGTTGTTGGCCTGAAGCTGCGCGATGGGAGGCGGCTGATGGCCGGAGCCACGATCATCACCACCGGCACCTTTCTGAACGGACTGATTCACTGCGGCGAGGAGCAGTATCCTGCGGGGCGCTCCGGCGAGCCAGCTTCGGTTTTGTTGGGCGAGGCGCTGCGCCGCCTGGGGCTGCGGACATGCCGCCTGAAAACCGGAACGCCGCCGCGCCTCGATGGCCGGACGATTCACTGGGAGCGGTTCGAAGAGCAGCCGGGCGACGCGGAGCCGACGCCGTTCAGTTTCAGGACAAAGAAAATTGCACAGCCGCAGGTGAGCTGCCATATCGCGTTCACAACGCCGGAGACGCTGCAGCTGATTCGCGAGAACGTACACCGCTCGGCGATGTACTCAGGGCGGATCGAGGGCATTGGGCCGCGGTATTGTCCGTCGATCGAAGACAAGATCGTCAAGTTTCCGGACAAGACCCAGCACCAGTTCTTTCTGGAGCCCGAGGGGCTGAACACGCACGAGGTCTACGTGAACGGCATGTCGACCTCGCTGCCGATGGAAGTGCAATGGCAAATGGTTCACTCGATTCCGGGCCTGGAAGACGCGGAGATGCTGCGGCCTGGCTACGCAATCGAGTACGACAGCGTGGATGCGACGGAGCTGGACCGCACCTTGCGTGTGAAAGCCTTCACAGGCCTTTACCTCGCGGGACAAATCAACGGCACAAGTGGCTACGAAGAAGCCGCGTGCCAGGGAATCATGGCGGGGATCAATGCGGCGCTCTGGCTGAAGGGCGCGCCGCCGTTCACAATGGATCGCACCGAGGGCTACACGGGGATACTGATCGACGATCTGATCTCGAAGGGGACCAACGAGCCCTACCGGATGTTCACTTCGCGGGCGGAGTTTAGATTGCATCTGCGCATCGACAACGCCGATCGCAGGTTGACGCCGTATGGGCGCAAGCTGGGGCTGATCAACGACGTAGCGTGGACGGAGTACGAGCAGAAGCAGGCGCGTATGGCGGCGCTGAAAAAACTGCTAACTGCAGGGAAAGTAGATACAGAGGCGCTGCGCGTAGCGGGACTGGATGAACTGACTGCGACGGCTGGCCAGACGTGGGCGCAGTTGCTGAAGCGGCCCGAGGTGACGATTGAGCCGGCGCTGCGGGCGATGCAGCACAAGCTGGAAATAGACCCGACGCTGGCGGAGTTTGCGCGGCTAGATCAGGATTCGCCGATGCATCGGGCGATGCTTAGAAACGAAGCGCGCGCCGTGGAGACGGAGATCAAGTTCTCCGGCTATCTGGATCAGCAGAAGAAATCGATCGAGAAGCTGAAAGCGGCCGAATCGGTGACGATTCCCGAGTGGATCGAGTATGGCGCGATCAGCGGACTCTCGCGCGAGATGCGGGAGACGCTGGAGCGCGTGCGGCCGTTGACCATTGGGCAGGCGAGCCGCATTCCAGGCGTGACGCCGGCGGCGTTGAGCTTGGTGCATGTGTCGATTCGCGTGCAGGGAGCGCATCGAGCTACTGCGTGAGTGCGGACTTATGCTGCGCCATGAAGCGCACGCTATTGCGCGCTGTTGCCGCTCTTGGAGAACAGTGGAATATGGAACGGCATCTCCGCGTTGGATTGCTTCTTCTGCTTGCCGGGCGCTTCGGAGCGCACGGAGGTGCGCTGCGAGTTGATGCACAGCCAGCCGGTGCGATTGCGCTCAAAGACGTGCGTGAAGACGCCCTTCTCATCCACCTGACTTGAACCGGCCTTGTGGTGCAGCACGTAGGTGCCGTTGGCGACGGCTGTGTCGCCTAACAGGCGCACGGTGATGACGCGTTGATCGAGATGCAGGGTCTTGTCGTCGTTAACAAGCAGGTTGGCGACCTGCTGATTGCGCGTCGTGACGTCGCCGCTCGCGGAGACGTCGAGAAACAAAGGCGACAGGACGAGTTCAAGTCCGTATTGGTCGCGCCCGTTGATGGCCCCGGACCAGCTGTCCTCGATCTTCTGGAACTGCGCGACCTCGGTAGTGGAGGTTGACTCGATCGGCGCCGACACCTTGGTGGGCGCAGGTGCGGCTTGCGCCGGGGCTGATGCCGAATCCTGAGCGAGCGCAGAAACAGAGAGAAGAACGACAGAGAAACCAACCGCAAAACGAATCATAGACCGAACAAACTCCCAGCCTTCAATGATAATCCTTGGACTCCCCGGCCAAGCCTGATGGAAGCGAGGAAACGGCTGAATTCTGCGCCATTGAATGCCAATTCAGGCGCTCCAGCCGGCCCGGATGGCTGAGCGCAATCAACGAATTCCTCAATCATGATCCTGCCGGCTTTGCGGATTCGTCGGCCTCTACCTCGTCGACGAGGACGGTGTGACGGACGCTGTTTCTTGTCGAACGATGTTCCGCTACAGGAATTTCAAAGGATTACGCGATGCGGACCACCAGCTCTGCGCTCTGTGATCTGCATCACCGTATCAATTCTAAAAACGCCGTAGCATGCGGACCATAGGTGACGCTCCAGAGAACAAGCGCCTTTGAGGGGCTAGACCATCGTCCTGCGTTGGGCAAGCGCGTTGTTGGTTGCTGGCTCCAGGAAGATTGGTTGAGCCAGTCCAAAGATCGCCAGCAGAGCTCCCGAGGTGGTTCTTTTGATCTCTCATCATCGGCCAAATGCGCATTTGTTTATCGATAGGGCTCCGGGAAAGACTGCGGCGCTGCGAGCCTGGTTTTTGCTGGCGGTCGGCGTGTATTTGTTTTGCTTCACGGCTGCGGCTGCTCCGGCGAAGGGAGGCAAGACACCGGACGCGAAACAGGCCGATCCGAGCCAGTATGTGGGGTCGGAGGTCTGCGCAAGCTGCCACGATGAAAACGCGAAGAAGTTCGCGGACAATCCTCACACGAAGATCTCCCTGATGCATGGCGGGAGCGCGGCGACGTGCGAGAGCTGCCACGGTCCCGGCAAAGCGCATGTGGAGGGCGGCGGCGACGTCATCAAGATCTTCAACCCCGCCAAGCACTCGACCAAAGAGGTCGATGCAACATGCCTCAACTGCCATGCAGGCGCCCATCCTGACTTTGAGCGCTCTCCGCACGCCAAGGCCGACGTGGGCTGCGTGGGGTGCCACAGCATTCACAAGAGCGAGGACAAGGAGCATCTGCTCAAAGCCTCCCAGCCTACGCTCTGCTTCCAATGCCACACCGATGAGAAGCCGCAGTTCGATATGCCCTTCCACCACAAGGTGAACGAAGGACTGATCAAATGCAGCGACTGCCACGATGTACACGGCACGTTCGAGAAGAGCAACCTTAGGTCGCGAAACGATTCGAACCTGATCTGCACCAAGTGCCACACCGAGAAGCGCGGACCGTTCGTTTACGAGCACACGCCGGTGAAGGGCGAAGGGTGCATGGGCTGCCATACGCCGCACGGCTCGCAGAATGCGCGGATGTTGAATATGCCGAACGTCAACCTGCTGTGTAACCAGTGCCACAGCCCCGTGGCCGCAGGCACAGTGCACGGCATGAATGCAGGCTCCTCCGAACTAACGCCCTGCACGGACTGCCACACGATGATCCACGGTTCAAACATGAATGTGGCGTTTATCAGGTAGCGGATAGAGAGGAGCTGCAGGTAGAGATGCCTGGCTCCGCTCCGGCAACGATTTTGAATCGAGGTTCAAAGCTTCGACGCAAGCAAGTTTAGTGAGGCTTTCTATGAACGATGCAGGCTGGTTTTTCCGGCCATCCAATCAACGGTCTGCTGCGAGAACGGCCCGGCGCACAGTTGGAGGGATTGGAACTGCACTCTTGGCCATGACCGGGATCGCTGCGGCGCAGGCTCCGACAGCGTCGAGCCCGGCTGCGGATGCGCCGATGAGCGCGCCCAATGGCTATGTGATTCATCAGAGCATCGATCTGGGTGGCCGCATAGCGAATGCGACGGGCAGCCAGGCGATGTACAGCAATCTAGTCAATCTCCAATCCGGACCGCGCGTGCAAAACGAAACCTTCGAGCTGCACGCTCTGCCCGGCCAGAAGAACACTCCGGTCGACAGGTTGAGCGCGGTGGGCAGCGGGTTCGGCGGTGACCCCGTCAATTTCGCCCGGACGAGCGCTTCGAAGGGCAAGCTCTACGAGTTCACCGGGCTGTTTCGGCGCGATCGCAGATACTTCGATTACGATCTGCTCGGCAATCCCAACATTCCCAGCGGGCAGTCGATTCCTATCGGCCCGTCCAATGCGCCCACAGGCTCGTTCGCCTGGCCGCAGACCCTGCAATCGCCATTCCTGTTCAACACCGTGCGGCGCATGACCGATATCAACGTTGTGCTGATGCCGCTTTCCACGTTCACTTACCACTTCGCTTACGCCAAAAACTTGATGCAGGGGCCGAGCCTCAGCCCGAGCGGCTATTCGTTCGCCAAGTACAACGCGATTTTGGCTGAGTATCAGCGCAACAACACGGATGACATCACTGCGGGAGTCGATTGGAAACCGGCGCGCGGCACAATGATCAGCTATGAAGAACAGATCACGCACTACAAAGGAGACTCGTTCTTCTCCTTGGCCGCGAATTCGCTCATCGTGCAAGAGGCGGACGGAACTCGCGCGGCGATCAACGACTACGACAGTCTTTCGCCTTATGGCATCGGCGCCTGCAACACGGGGAGCATGGGCATCGCCTACACCAACGCCACCACCTATACGATTCTCTCGGCGCCAAATACGCCGGGCGGCCTGCCCGTGATCAATCCTGCCTGCGCCGTGGTCACCAGTTATGTACGCTCGCAGCCGACCCGCGCCATCTTTCCCACCGAGGTATTGCGCCTTCAGAGCGCGACGCTCAAGAACCTGTCGATCAACGGCAATGTGCGGTTCACGAATGCGAACATGCACCTGCCCAACTACTACGACAGCTACCAGGGCTTGAACGGGACGACGCGCGAGCTGACTTACATAGGAAATGCGAACGCGATACGCCAGGTTCTCGCCGCCGACCTGGGCGCCGTGTGGCAGACAACAAGTAACTTTAGTCTGGCTGACCAGATCAACTTTTCCACGATGCACCAACCGGGCGTGACGAATATGACGAGTGGATTTACCGTGTCGACGCCCACCAATCCCAACGAGACCATCACCTACCAGGGCCCGCTGAAAACCACCAACGCGGCCGCAGGCGCCGCCACGATTACAGGCAACGCAAACATTGACGTGCCAGGTGCAGGCTATACGGGCCAGTTATACGTCACCAATAATCTGACTGGCGAATGGGATGTTTCTTCGCTCACCACGCTCTCGCTCACCTATCGCTATCAGGATCACGTCGTCGCCGAGGGCGATCCGCACAGCGCTCCTCTGCCAGTTGGCGCGTCGATTGGCGGAACGGTGACCATTCACGAGGATGCCGGAGTGTTCACCGTCGCGGTGCGGCCCACAGCGAATCTCGACCTGAATGGTTCGGTGGAGATGGCCTATGCCGATAACGCCCTCACGCCGGTGTCGCCGAGGCAGCTATGGCATTACAGGGTGCACGTGAGATACAGGCCGAAACCCTGGGCCACGCTGTCGGGCGCCTTTAACGACCTGGAGCGGCACAACAATACGAACAACAACCAGGCCGCCATAGCCGCCGGCGACGACCCCTACGAGGGCCCACTCGATCATGTCGATCACACCAGGATTGCGAGCATAAGCGGAGTGTTGTTGCCCAATGAGCGTTATGGGCTCGACTTCAGCTATGCCTACACCGATGTCTACGCGGCGACCAACATCTGCTTTGATAACGGCGCGCAGAATGCGAGCAACAAGCCGAGCGCGTATCCCGGCACAGCGACCCTCACCAGCAGTGGCGCGCCGAACGTTTGCCCCGGCGTCTTCACTCGCGGATCGACGACGCAACTCGCCGATTGGTTCGGGCGCGACTTTATGGATGCGCCGACGCAGTACGGGTCTGTCTCTCTCCGCCTGTCTCCGGCCAAGACGGTTCAATCGAATTTCGGCTATCGCCTGAGCTCAGTCGACGGAAGCAGGTTCTTCAACGATGCGCGCGATGTGAACGGCGCGCTGGTTTCGTC
>DATHNJ010000106.1:0-2414 GCA_035486155.1 Occallatibacter sp.
GCGCCTTGCTGCTGGTGAAACTGCGCCATGCGATGCAGGTCGATCGTGCTGATCACATCCACGTTGTGCAGCAGGAAGGGCTCGGCGGAATCCTCGAAGAACCACGCCGCCTTCTTCAACCCGCCACCAGTATCCAGCAGCACATTCTCATGCGAGATTTCGATCCGCATCCCGAAGTGGTCATGCTTGGCAAGGTAGGCCGGAATCATCTCCGCGAAGTGATGGGTATTCACGATCGCCTCGCGCACGCCGAACTCCTTCAGCCGCGTCAGCGTGATCTCCAGCAGCGTTCGTCCGGCCACTTCCACCAGCGCCTTCGGCCTGTCGTTGGTGAGCGGACGCAGTCGCGTACCCAGACCCGCAGCCAGCACCATCGCTTTCATCGGCCCATCTTCTCCAGCTCCACGTGCCGAAGCGCGACATTGACCCCATTTACCGCGCGCAGATGCTTCGCTAACTGCTCGGCCAGGTACACCGATCGGTGCTGGCCTCCGGTGCAACCGAACGACACCATCAAGTCCGAGAAACCGCGCTTCTGATAGGCGCGAACGCTCTCATCCACCAGCGTCTCGGCACTGGCGAGAAACTGTCCTACGCTCTCCTGCTCGCGCAGATACTCGGCAACTGGCGCGTCTTTGCCCGTTAGCGGCCGAAATCGGTCCTCGCGTCCAGGATTCGGCAATGCACGCGCATCGAAGACAAACCCTCCGCCGTTGCCCGACTCGTCTTTCGGCGCCTCGCGATGAAAGCTGAAACTGAACACCCGCACCGTCAGTTCGTTCGCCGGCGCGGCCAGCCCCTGCAGCTTCTCCGACTTCGTCAAACGTCCCAAAGCGTCCAGCAATGCCGGCAACGCCACCGGCAGCTTCACATTTGCGGCAAGCCACTCGATGTTCTTGAGCGCGTACGGTACGCTCTGCAGAAAATGCGCTTTGCGTTCGTAGAAGCCACGAAATCCGTATGCCCCCAGCGCCTGCAAGATGCGCACATAGACATACGCGTAGTAGTGCTCCATGAACGCGTCGCGCTTCACGTCAATGTGCTTGCCGAGCTGCTCAAGGTAGTAGTCCAGCAGCTCCTGCCGGAGCGCGGGCGGCAGATCTGCTTTGCCGTCATAGAGCAGCGACGCAATGTCGTACTGCAATGCGCCGCGCCGCCCACCCTGATAGTCGAGAAACCAAGGCTCGTCGCCGCGCAGCATTACGTTGCGGCTCTGAAAATCCCGATATAAAAAATACTCGTGCGGCGCGCCCAGCAAAAACTTCGTCAGCCGCCCGAAGTCCGCCTCCAGCGCCTGCTCATTGAACGGAATGCCCGCCAGCCGCAAAAAGTAGTACTTGAAATAATTCAGGTCCCACGCGATCGACTGCCGGTCGAAGCTCGCGCGCGGATAGCAGACCCTATAGTTGAGATCCTTGCCTGCTTCCACCTGAAAGCGCGGCAGCGCCGCCACTGTTTTGCGATACGCTTCGACGACCTCGGGCGCGATCGTCTCGCCCTGCCGATGGGCGCTCAGGAACTCAAACAGCGTCGTGTCGCCCAAATCCTCTTCGAGATATGCGCCCTGGCTTAGATTCTCCGCATAGATCTCCGGAACCGGCAGCCCCTTGCGCCGAAAATGCCTCGAAAACTCGATAAACGCGATGTTCTCCTCGCGCACCGGATACACAATTCCGATCGCGCTCTTGCCGGCGCCCGTCAGCCGCACAATCGTGCGCCCTGACCCGCCCAACTGTCCCTGCAGCGGCTTGGCCTCTTCCGCACGCGTCTTGAAATGCCTCTCAAACAGTCCTTCTAAAACATCCATGCCGTCGACCGAAATCTCCTGAACCTGCTCCCCATCATACGTGCGCCGCTCTGGCTCGTTTCTTCGATTTCCCTTCGATCCCTGCTCCTTATTCCCTGCTTCCCGTGATGCTTCAGTGGCAACGAGGAATCTCGGGTTGCGCGACAGAGGGAGCAGTGGCCTTGAGGCCGCTACGGATCGCGATATTTTCACAGACGCCGTTGTATCCGCGACGCCATGCACAAGCAGCGACTTTCGATGCTCTTCGCCATATTCCTTCTTGGCGCCTTCGCCGATCGCCTGATCGATCGGCATTCGGTCGCGCCCATCTTCGCCGCAGAAAGCCCTGACCGCGCCGCCATTGAGCGCCTGCACCAGCTCGACGAACGCGTCACGCTGCTTTACGACCCCAAGGCTCTGCAAGCCGAGTGGACGGACGACGCGGTGCGACTCGAACCCAACAGCCCCGTCGATGTCGGCAAAGCCGCGATCTACGCCTCCGACGTGCGCTCCATCGCGCAGGCGCCGGGCTCGGCCATCGTTCGCTATCACGCCAACATCTGCGATGTTCAGATTGTGCACGACTGGGCTTTTGAGTGGGGTCTCTTCGCGGCCGACTATCGTCCAG
>DATHNJ010000107.1:0-13866 GCA_035486155.1 Occallatibacter sp.
TTCTCGATGGCGGCGAGATCGTCAGGCGTGAAGGGCTTCTCACGATAAAAATCATAGAAAAATCCCGAATCGGTCGCGGGACCGTGGCCGAGCTTGGTCTCGGGGAACAGCTCAAGCACAGCCGTAGCCATGACGTGCGCAGCGGAGTGGCGCACGACCTTGAGCGCGTCAGGATCGTTCTCCTTGACGAGTTCAAGCTTTGTGTCCGCGGTCAGCGGCGTCGTGAGATCGACGAGGCGCGGCGCGGCGGCATTCTCAGCGGCGTACATCGAGGCTTCGCTCTCCGACTGGCCGTCGGAGGCGACGTTCTGGGCCGTGTCGCCACTGCCCACAGGCGTGAGGCGCGCAACAACGACGGCCGCAGCCAGGCGCGGCGAGATGGAGTTAGCGATGTCAAGAGGCGTCGTGCCCTGCGGCACTTCTCTGATGGACCCGTCCGGCAGATGGATGGCGATGGATGGCTTGCTCATGGCTGTGGGGGCCTCGGTCCACGGCGAAACTGCAGATGTGCGAGGCGACTCTTCAGGATATAACGGGCGCGATCCCGACAATTCGTGCGGCCGCAGATTGTTGCGTCCCACTTGCCACAAGCGGCGCCGGGCTACTACCCTGTTTCCATGCATCGATGTCGCTAACGCCGCTCTGGTGATGGCCGCGATGCGTGGGTGCGCCCGAAAGCAATTCTGGTTGCGCACAAGTTTTCCCGCCCCACACGGGTCCGACCGAAATCCGACACAAATCCATCCCTCCGGGCCGATGATTCGCCGTTTGGAGGGTTTTCCCGAGAAAGCAACGAGGAGATAAAAGATGGCGCGTATTGCCGCGAATGTGACTGAACTGATTGGGCGCACCCCTTTGGTGCGCCTGAACCGCGTGTCGGCGGGCTTGCCGGCGACGGTGGTAGCCAAGCTGGAGAGCCGGAATCCGGCGGCCAGCGTGAAGGACCGCATCGGGTTCGCCATGATCGACAACGCCGAAAAGGCAGGGCGAATCAAGCCGGGTGAAACCATTCTGATCGAGCCGACCAGTGGCAACACCGGTATCGCCCTCGCGTTTGTGGCTGCTGTGAAGGGATACAAGCTGATCCTGACGATGCCGGAGACGATGAGCATCGAGCGCCGCGTGCTGCTGAAGGCCTTCGGCGCTGAGATTGTGCTGACGCCAGGGCCGAACGGTATGAAGGGCGCCATCGCCAAGGCGAATGAGATCCTGGCCAACACGCCGAACGGCGTCATCCTGCAGCAGTTCGACAATCCGGCCAACCCGGCGGTTCATCTGGCGACCACCGGCCCTGAGATCTGGGACGATACGGACGGCAAGGTGGACATCCTGATCTCGGGCGTGGGCACGGGCGGAACGATCACGGGCGTTTCGCAGTACATTAAGCCGCGCAAGCCAAGCTTCAAGGCGATCGCCGTGGAGCCGACGGACAGCCCGGTGTTGAGCGGCGGCAAGCCCGGCCCGCACAAGATTCAGGGAATCGGCGCAGGATTTGTGCCCAGCATCCTCGACACGAAGTTGGTCGATGAAGTGGTGCAGGTGACGAACGACGAGTCGGTGGCGATGGCGCGGCGGCTGCCTCTCGAAGAGGGATTGTTTGTGGGCATCAGCTCGGGCGCGGCTGTCGCGGCGGCGCTGAAGGTGGCGGCGCGGCCGGAAAACGCAGGCAAGCTCATTGTGGTGGTGCTGCCCGATTTCGGCGAGCGTTATCTGTCGAGCGTATTGTTCGATGCGCTGCGCCAGGAAGTGCTCGCCCTGCCCACGCAGACGGTAACGTTGTAAGGAGCAGTTCACAGTTCTTAGTTCACAGTGTTGGGCGAGCAAGAGATTCTCGGCTAAGAATTTCTGACTGAGAACTACGAATTGTGAACTAAGAACTCAACGCACATGGCCATGTTCGAACTAATGCGCGAAGACATTGGCTCCATCATGGAGCGCGATCCGGCTGCGCGTTCGCGGACCGAGGTGCTGCTGTGCTATCCGGGGCTGTGGGCGGTGTGGATTTACCGCGTGAGCCACAAGCTTTGGCGTGCAGAGATGCGGCTGAGCGCCCGCATCCTTTCGCAGATCGGGCGCTTTCTTACTGGCGTGGACATTCATCCGGGGGCGCTGCTTGGCCGGCGTTTGTTTATCGACCATGCGATGGGCGTGGTGATCGGCGAGACCGCGATCGTCGGCAGTGACGTCACGCTGTACCAGGGAGTGACGCTGGGCGGCACGGGCAAGGGGCACGGCAAGCGGCACCCGACGCTGTGTGACGGCGTATTCGTCGGCAACAATGCAAATGTGCTCGGCAATATTACGGTGGGCGCCAACTCGCGGATCGGCGCGGGTTCCGTGGTGCTGGATAACGTGCCGCCGAACTCGACCGTCGTGGGCGTGCCGGGACACATCGTGTATCGCGCAGGCCAGCGCGTGCTGATTACCGATCCTCACGACATCAAAGACCCGCTGTCTGATGCGCTGATTGCGCTATCGGCGCGCGTCGAAGAGCTGGAGGATAGGCTCGGCGCGCAGGCCGCGCGAAGCGCTCCGTTCGCCACCGAGGAAGCCGATCTGACGGCCTATCGCAAGGAACTGGATTACCTGCGCGATTATGTATCGATGGGCGAAGGCATCTGAGCGGCGAGCCGCTCAGATGCCTTCGCAGTTCAGAGTTCGCAGTTCGTAGTTCATAGCTTTGCCGTCCCGCCTGCCGGATCGGCGCCCGAACTGTGAACTGCGAACTTTCTTCGCTTATTCTCCGCGCAGCGCTTGCATGGGTTCGATAGACGCGGCGCGCAGCGCGGGCAGCACCGAGGCAGCTACCGCTAACAGCATTACGCCGATCGCGGCCAGCGTCAGCACAATTGGATCGAACGGGCTGACGCCGAACAAGAGCGAACGCAGCAAGCCGGACGCTGCCGCGGCGCCGCTAAGTCCGAGCACACATCCAACAACGGCTAGCTTTGCGCCGGATTCAAGCACCAGGCGCACAATGGAACTGCGCTGTGAACCGAGAGCCATGCGGATCGCCATCTCTTGAACTCGGGCAGCGACGGAAAATGCAATGACGCTATAAATGCCCAGAATCGCCAACAGCAGGGCGGCGAAGGCGAAGCTGGAGATGAGCACGGTGTTGAAGCGGCGCGGCGCTTCAGTCTCTGACACTGCCTGCTCCATGGTCTGCACCTGCGTCAACGGCAGTAGTGGATCGATGCTGCGGACAGTGGCGCGGAGGGCGTTCTCCATCGACTCGGGCGGCAGCGAGGAGCGCATAACGATGAAGCCGCCGTCGCCGTTCAGATCCTCGGGCACGGCAAGAGCGCCTACGTCATCTTCCGCTTGATCCTCGGGAGTGTAGTACTGCTCGCGCGTCGGGTCATCGGGCGAGCCCAGTTTCACGTCGGCCACTTCGCCGACCACTGTGAGCCACGGCGTTTGCATTTCGGGCGTGCCGAGGCGCAGTCGTTTGCCGACGGGATCCTGTCCAGGCCAGAAATGCTGAGCCAGTTTGTGATTCACAATAACCACGAGCTGCTTGCCGGCTCGGTCGTCGGGCGTGAAGGAACGCCCATGCAGCAGCGGGATACCCATCGCAGGAAAGAAGTCGCCGATCAATTGGGATGTCGTAGCCAGATTCATGGCCGCGCCTCTTGGCGGAATGTACCCGTCCACGACAAAGGTTTGGCCGTTGTTGTTATTGCCGCCTGGAACGATAGAGGCGAGCCCGGAGGCTGTGACGCCCGGAAGTTGATTGAGGCGCTGCAGCAGTTCTCGATTGAACGTGTCGATGAGGGACTGCTTGACGTATTGTTTATGCGGCAGCGAGTACGCGGCCATCGCGACATGGTCGGGACGATAACCGAGATCGACCGAGCGCATCTTCTGAAAGCTGCGCAGAAGCAGACCTGAGGCGGCAAGAAGAATCAGGGCGACGGCAATCTCCGCGACGACAAGGATGGATCGCAGGCGTGCATGGTTGCCTCCCGCGCTTCCGCTGCGCCCGCCTTCTTTCAAATGAGTATTGACGTTGGTGCGCAAGGCGGCAAACGCCGGCGCCACGCCACAGAGCAATCCCGTGAGGACGGCAAGCAGAAGAGCGAAGCCGACGACATACAAGTTGAGACTGATTTCGCTCACGCGGGGCAGACTCTCCGGCAGCAGACGTTTCCCCGCCAGGAGCGCGACAGTGGCAAGAATAAGTCCGAGCACGCCGCCCGAGACGCTGAGGACGAGACTCTCCAGAATGGTTTGCCGCAGGATAGCCGCAGTCTGCGCACCCAGCGCCATGCGCACCGCAATTTCGCGCTGATTGCGAATGGCGCGCACCAGCATAAGGCCGGCGAGGTTGGCGCACGCAATCAAAAGCACGACAATCACGGCGAGAAACAGGGTTCGCAGCAAGGGACGCGCGTCTTCGATAGTCTCCTCTTGCAGCGGCCTCACCATGGCGCTGATGTGCAAACTGGCGATCATCGGAGGATAGTTGCGCATGATCTCCTGCGCCACCCGCCCCGCATCAGCCTGCGCCTGTTGCGCAGAGATGCCCGGTTTCAGGCGGCCGATCATCTGGTAGCTCCAGTTGGCCGCGGACTGCGGCAGCAGCTCCGTCGGAGTGAAGCTCATGGGAACCCAGAATTGCGCTCGCGTCAGTTGTCCGGCGATCAGCGGAAACTCGAAGTCGCGCGGCATCACGCCAATCACGACATACGGTTTGCGATCGAGCTGAACGCTGGTTCCAAGCACACTGGGATCGGCGTGAAACCGATTGACCCACAGGGCGTAGCTCAGCACGATGACCTGTTGGCTGTGTTCGTCTTCCTCGGCGGTGAAGACGCGTCCGAGCAGCGGCGCAACCCCCAATGCCTGAAAGGCGCCGGCGGTCATGCGCGCCGCGTCCACCTGCGCCGGTTCGCCGCCGCCCGAGAGCTCATAACTTGTATGTTGATATCCGCCCAGCGCGGCGAACGAGTGCGTCTCGCGTGTGTAGGTGCGGATATCCGGGACGGTGGCGCCGGCCTCGCATTTGCCCCCGAAGTCCAAGCCCTGCAGACAATCCGCGAGAACCACTAAGCGGCTGGATTCAGGAAACGGAAGCGGGCGCAAAAGAACGCCTTCGACGATGGAAAAGATCGCCGTAGTGGCGCCGATGCCGAAGGCGAGCATGAGTACTGCCGTAACTGAGAAGCCGGGCGATTTGCGGAGCTGACGAAGAACAAAGCGAACGTCGAACAGGATGTTCTGCATGAGAGAGCGGAAATTACGTATCGCTATCTTACTGAACGGAATTTCGCCCGCAATTTCTTTTTGCGCGGCATTACCAATAGGTTCAGCCGTGACTGAAACTATCTTGACTGAAGCAGAGATTTCGTGTGTGCAGATCGGCCAGCGCGGCCGCAAGGAGTGCGCTTGCGGCGCCGTCAGGAGCGCTCAGTTGCGGGCAACGCCGGCTCCAGAGTAGGCGTGTGCGGCGTCGAGGGCCGTGCGAATGGCGCCCAGCAGCTGAGCCTCCGTCCCCAAGGCGCTTGCGGCCAAACGAGGACATGCGCGAATGTTCCACTCGTCGACGATGCTCTGCACCGCATCGCGCAGCGCGGGATGCAGCCCAATGCTGCCGCCTAGCACAAACAGCGAGCAATTCAGTACGAGCGAGATGTTGTAGATGGCATGCGCCAGCATGCTTGCGGATTCCTGGAGTAGCGTCTGCGCCAGCGCCTCTCCGCGCAGCGCGTGATCGAAGATCTCTGTGGCGGTGAGCTCCTGGGGCAAGGAGGTCTTGTCGGCGCTCCAGATGCGCCGCCATTGCTCTCTGATGCCTTCGCCGCCGATCATGCTTTCAAGCGGGCCCGGTTCATGGCTTTTTCCTGGGCCGCCCACCGTGCCGGGCAACAGCATGTATCCGATTTCGCCCGCAGCCCAGCAACTGCCGCGATAGGGGCGTCCATTCAGCACGATTCCTGCGCCGATTCCTGTACCGATCGCAAGGAAGACAAAATCCTGCGATCCTTTTGCTGAGCCAACCCAGCTTTCGCCAATGGCGGCCAGGTTCACATCGTTGTCGATCGCTGCCGGGATGTGGAGTTCGTTCTCGAGCAGCGCCTTCAGCGGAACGTTGCGCCAGCCCATCAGATACGAGGTAGCGATGACAACCCCGTCTTCTGTATTGGTCACGCCGGGTACCCCCACGGCGATGGACTTGAGCGCCTCCGGCGCAGCCGCGGCTTGGGTCAGAAGGTTCCGAACGCCGTCGACGATGAGGCCGAGGACGGCATCGGGTCCGCGCAGGCCGACGGTTGAAGTCGACGACTTGATGAGAGGCGTTCCGGTCATGTCCGCCAGAGCCATGCGCAGGCTCGTGCCGCCGACGTCGACGCCGACCACATAGCCGGATTGTTTTTCGGCGACCGCGTTTGAATGAACGTCCGCAATCTTGCCGTTCTCGATCTGCATTCTTTCCGGGCCCGCCTTGCCGTTGTTATCCAACATGATCTAGTGATTCGCGCTCGGTTGTTGTCCGGGGCAAAACAGTATTGGCCTCGGAGCTGATGGTTTCCAATTCTCTCCCCTTGGTTTCAGGGACGATGAAGCGGACGAACAGCAGCGTGACCACACAAAACGCTGCGTAAATCAAAAAAGTAACGCTGTTGCCCGCGCCCTTGATCAGCGAAAGAAAGGTCAGCGAGACCACGAAGTTCGATGCGCCGGATCCAAGAGTCGCGGCTGCGATGCCGCGGCCGCGCACGCGCAGTGGAAAGACTTCAGAGGCGAGGATCCACGCGATGGGCCCCATGCTGAAGGCAAAGCAGGCAATGTAAACAATCAGGCAGACGGTGGCTACTACGCCGGGCCCTGCGCTGAAGGCGCCTGGAGAGTGAAATGAGTAGGCCAGCAAAAGCAGCGATGCCGTCATGCCGCTCACGCCGACATAGAGCAGCGGCTTGCGGCCGACGCGATCGACTAGAAAGAGCGCAACGATGGTCGCCATCATGTTGGTTACAGCGACAAGCAAAGTAGCGAAGATCGCGTTCCTGTTGGATGTAATGCCCGCCAGGGCGAAGATCTGCGGCCCGTAATAGATGATGGTGTTGATGCCGGTGACCTGCTGCAGCACCGTGAAGCCAACGGCGATCAGCAGCGAAGCGCGCACGGCAGGGCTCCACAACTCGCTCCACCGCCGCTCCAGCGGAATGGCGAGAGCCGAGCGAATCTCATCGATCAGCAGGCGGGCCGTGCCTTCATCCGTGTAGGAACTCAATACCGATGTGGCCTCAGCGTTGCGATTCTGGGCGAACAACCAGCGCGGACTCTCAGGGAGAGTGAGAACCAGCAGCAGGAACAGCGCGGCCGGCGCTGCGCCGAGCCCGAACATCAGCCGCCAGGCGTGCTGTCCGGCGAGCCAGTATCCGGAGAGATCGGCCAGCGCAATGCCCGCGGTGAGCGCGAACTGATAAAGGCCGATGAGCATGCCGCGCGATTGCGGCGGCGCCAGCTCGGAGACGTAGACCGGCGCGGTCACCGATGTGAATCCGATGGCTACGCCGAGCAGTGCGCGCGCCGCGATCAGCGTTGCGACATTCGGCGACAGAGGTGCCAGCAGCGAGCCAACCAGAAAAAAAGCGCCGCCCCACAGCAGCGTCGCGCGTCTCCCAATGCGATCCGCGATCGCGCCGCCGGCCAGAGCTCCGGACATGGCGCCCACCAGAACGATGCTCACGACAACCTCTTGCATGCGCGTCGAGAGAGCGAAGCTCTCGCGGACGAAGACCAGCGCGGCGGCGATGACGCCCATGTCGAAGCCATAGAGAATTCCGCCCAATCCTGCAATGAACGAGACCCGCCACAGAAAGCTGTGACGCACGTGCGCGGTTGGCGAAGCGTTTGTCCCGGACAGGGCGGATCTCTGGCTCACGAGGCTCCTCATACTACTGCTCCATCGCGCCGTATTGAAAGCGCGGCGGCAGGCGGCATCCGGACCGCTCCACCATGGCAAGGGTAAGCGCCTGGGGCGCGAGCACGGACGTGATGCTCTCCCATGGCTCGGGGACTGCTTCCAGTCGAACCGGGAATAATCTGTCCGCAGGCTCTCGGTCCTCGGTTGAAACCAGCACCACTTTGCCGCCCCGGCGGATGCACTCTTCGGCTAGCTTGAATCCGAGTCCAGCGGCGCGGCCGAGCGCAAAGATGAATGCAACGTGCGTGCCATCTACATCGAGATTGGGCCCATGCTTGAAGCCGGCGCCAGTGTGCGCAGCGGCGCGGAAACCGCTCATCTCGCGGATACACAGCGCGCTCATGATCGCAGCGCCGTACGCAGCGCCCCGGCCGACGATCTCGATGTTGGCGGCGCCGCGGCAGAAGGCTTCCAGATCGGCCCGTCCGGCAAAGATGCGTTCGAGCGCCCTAGCGTAGACTTCCATGACCCGATCGGCGTCTTGCTGCCAGGGAAGATCAAGAATCTCCGAAGCGAGCAGGATCGCCGTCGCGGCGGTATTGGTGTAGGTCTTTGTCGCGTTGCCGTACTCGGGGCCGGCCAGAACCGGCAGACGATGTTCCGCCATGCGCCAGCAGGTACTGCTTGCGTTATTGCAGATCAGGCCCACAGGGCTTCCGCCGCCGTTGCGCAAGAGAGCCACAAGCTCGGCGCTCTCCCCTGATGCGGTAAGAAGAATGGACAAGGCCGCATTGCCCCAAATCGGCTGCGCATAGTGGAGCCATTCGCCTGCGTCCACAGAGAAGGAGGATTTTCCGTGCGATTGGAGGAGAACCGATCCGCTGAAGGAGGCGCAATAGGAGGCGCCCATGCCGATGAAGAGAGCCGGCCCATCTTTGCGCGCGATCTCGCGCAATTTCCGAACCTGCGTTTTTAAGTTTGCGTCGCCGCGATAAGCCTGGAGCAGTTCGCTGAGCTTTTGGGGCTGCTCGCGGCATTCGATTTCAAGAATCTCGGTTCCGGTTGCATGCAGCAGTTGCGGCGGCGGCTCGATTCCACCGATCCAGCGCGGCGATTCTTTCGTTGCTTGGGGCATGAACCAGTTCCTCAATCATTCCGCTCCGCGTTACAGAACAACAAGCGGCTACGCCAATGACGCAGACTTCTCTTCAGGCGCTCCGGAAAGATATTGAGACGGGGCTGGCTTTCCATCCAGAAAAACGATTTTGTCTTTGTCTCGGTCCGTTCGCCTACTTCGTAATGTTTATTTAGTATCATTCCTTGGGAGCCCGAAAGCAAGACTCTTTTTGATAGTGAAAGATCGACCCGGCGCGAAATCTCAGCAGCGAGCATTGTGAGGCGGCTATACTTTCTCGGAACATCGTGAAGAAGAAGTCCATTCCAATTGGCAGGCCCTCGGTTCTGCGCCATACGAATGCTCACGGCATTCTGAAGCTGCTCCGCGAATGCGGATCATGCTCGCGAGCGGACTTGGTCCGGGCGTCCGGACTCAGCGCTCCGACCGTGACCAACGTCGTGAAGGATCTGCTGTCCGCGGACCTGGTAGAGCCGCTGGGCGAGGGCCAGTCCAGCGGCGGAAGACCGCCGGATATGATCCGCTTCAAGGCGGAACGCGGCTGCCTGCTCGCCGTTGAAATCATTGCGCGGAGCGTCTCCTTTCTGCTGACAGATTTGAACGGCAGCGAGCTTGACCGGCACGAGGTTTCGCTCGGAAGGCGAAAGACGACTCCAGAGGCGATCTGCGGGTTGATCGGCGACGAGTTGAAGGACCTGCTTCGGAAGCATAAGAAGACGCGCGACCGGTTGCTGGCCATGGTAGTCGGGGTTCCCGCGATTACGAACGTCGATGACGGCAGCGTGCTGTCAATCAGCAACCTGGAAGGCTGGCGCTCGGTGCCGCTGCGCGCCATGCTCAGCAAGATCGCTGGATGCATCGTGATCGTGGAAAACGATACGAATCTCGCCGCTCAGGGCGAGTACTATTGCGGTTCCGCACAGTCGGCGAAGGATTTTGTCTTTATCAACATCGGCGCGAACGTTGGCGCCGGCGTCTTTCTCGGCGGCAAGATTCATCACGGCTCGCAGTGGTCTGCCGGAGAGATCGCCTATCTGCGCCTTCCGTCCACATCGCGCCGCCAGCCAACCATCCATGAGTTCGGCGAACTGGAGTCCGTGGTGACCAGCCCGGGGATTGTGAAGAGCTGGCGCGAAGCGTGCGGAAAAACCGCGCATAAAGCGGACATCGATGCAGCGGAGATTCTGGATCTGGCGCAGAGCGGCGACCCGTGCGCCGCGAAAATCGTTCGCCAGCGCTCGGAGATTGTCGCCGACATCATCGTCAACCTGTCGCTGATTCTGAACCCGGGCCTGATTGTGCTGGGCGGGGAGATCGGCAGCCATGCGGCGCTGATCGACTTTGTGCAAAGGCAATTGGAGGGCGGCGAGTTCGCAGTGACGCGGATCGCATCAAGTCCTCCTAGCCGTCGGGCAGTCCTGTGGGGCGGAATTTCGTTGGCCCTGGAAGCGATTCCGTCCGTTCTGCTGCCGCAACCCGTGATCTAAATTTGTGCCGCAGCAGCCCGCTTGCAAGTTTCGTCTACTTTGTTCTAGAACATTAGAAACAATGTCGAACGGCATTTGTGCCGCGCCGCCCGCTTCCGGCCCGGTCGGAAGCCGCTCTGTAGGGATTACGCCCTTTGTTCCGTGGGAGGAACTTATGCGAAAACTGCTTGCCGTCGTTCTGCTGTGCCTGTCGCCGCTAGTTGTTCACGGCCAATCGCATCCGATTCTTCCCGTGGGATCGCCAGCGCCGGCCTTCAATCTGCCCGGCGTCGACGGGAAGATGCACAAACTCAGCGACTATGCGAGCAGTTCGGTGCTGGTTGTCGTTTTTACCTGCGATCACTGCCCTATTGCCCAGGTGTATGAGAAGCGTATCGAGAAACTCTACGAAGATTACGGCAAGCGCGGCGTGGCCGTAGTTGCGATTCAGGGCAATGACCCCAAGGCGCTGACGATCGATGAGCTCGATTCTTCCGATCTCAGCGATACGCTTCCTGAGATGAAGACTCGCTATGCGTGGAAGCATCTTCACTATCCGTATCTCTACGACGGCGAAACTCAATCCGTGACGCGAGCCTATGGACCGCAGGCGACGCCGCATGTCTTCATCTTCGATAAGGAACGCCATCTTCGTTATGAAGGGCGCTTCGACAACAACTATCGCACCGAGAAGGTGACGATCGAAGACGCGCGCAATGCTGTTGAGGCGCTGCTCGCGGGCAAGCAGATCGCCGTGACGCATACGACCGTGTTCGGCTGCTCGACAAAATGGCAGGAAAAAGAGGCGCTACGCGCCGCAGCCGAGCAGAAGATCAATGCTCAGCCGGTGAGCGTCGAACTGGTGGATGCCGAGGGATTGCGCAAGCTGCGCGCCAACGCCGGCGACACCTATACCTTGGTCAGCTTCTGGGCGACATGGTGCGGATCCTGCGTCGCCGAATTCTCCGATATCCAGGATATGCTTCGCATGTATAGCGATCGCGGATTCAACGTGGTGACTGTCTCGGCGAATAACCCGGATGAGAAGCAGGGAGTGTTGAAGTTCCTGCAACGCAAGCATGCCACCAGCCGCAATCTGCTGTTTGCGTCGGATGATAACGAGGCCCTGCAGAAGGCCTTCGACCCGAAGTGGCAATCTGCCGTGCCTTATACGGTGCTTCTGGCGCCGGGAGGCAAGGTTTTGTTCAGCACGACGGGCTCGGTGGATGTGTTGCAACTGCACCGCAAGATTCTGGCGTCGGTGCCGGCCGAGTACGACGGATTCCAGCGCTACTGGACTGAGAACTAAGCTGCTGCAAGCAGCTTACACGCTCTCGTTAGAGCACGAGCATCTGCCGCTGCTTCAATGGCCCGGTTCCTGATGCGCAGCCCAGAAGATCGAGTTGCGAAAAATCGTCGTGAATGCCGGGTTCTCGAATAGATCGGCGTGATGCCCCATGAAGATGTAGATGTTGCGCGCCTTGACGTGCTCGTTGGTCCAGATCACGGGGTGATCGGCGCCCATCTTGATCGGCGTGTCAGGCTTATAGCTGTTCTCATTCACGCTGGCGAGCACGTGTACATTCGGCCGCGGCGACTTATCCCACGTGTACCACTCTTCATGCTCGACGGGAAACGGGCTGGTCACGCCTTTCATGACGGGATGTGACGGATCTTCAACCGACACCGTGCCATCGGCGAAAGTGGCGATGTAATTCTTGAATCGAATGCCGCCCATGAACTGCGAGAACCACGGCCACATCTGGAAGCCGTCGAACTCGCCGAGCAGCGTGGCATGATGAAAGCCGATCCATCCGCCGCGACCTTCTTCGATGTATTTGATGAAGGCCGCCTGCGCAGTCGGCGTCCAGTTGTAGGGCGGGTAGTTGAGCTGGATGAAGAGCTGGTAGTGCGAGAGGAACTCGTCGTCGATCTTGTCCGTGTTCTGGATGTAATCGATGGTGAAGTGATTCTCCGCGGCCTGTTGATTGAGCCAGATCTTGGCGGCTTCAACGAAGGGCAGATGAATTCCACCTGGCTCCGCAATCGCTACGACGCGGAAGCGCGGCCCTGATTCGGGCGCCGCGGCGTTAGCCGTCGGTGAGACCGTCAGCAACAAGACCGCAATCGAAAGCAAAACTGCATTGAATCGCAAGACTCGAACAATCAGGCGCATCTTCTCTCCGTTTGTGTCTCTAACTTTGTTTAGAAATTGTGGCCGAACAAAAGAAGCCGCGCTATTTGCCGCGCGGCGGCGTCATCTCTAGCGACCAGATCGCCATGGGTCGCATGTACATTCCGGCGCGAAAGTTTCCTGTGATGTCCCAGGCCTCGGGCGTGCGGAACCAGTAGCCCTTGGTTTCGTAGATCACGTGGTAGAGGCCCCACATCGATTTCCACGCTTCATCGGGCATGCCGTCGCTCATCAGCAGACCCGCATAACCAGCGGTCGTGCCGACCCATACTTCCTTGGCTTCGGCGTTGGTGAGAATCTTTCCGTCGGAGCTCATGCCATTAGCGGCGCCCATCTCGCCGTCGCCAAATTTCATGACGTTGAAGTCGAAGATCTTTTTCAGCGTGGATCGCTGCATGTCATAGGGCACGATGTCGCCAAGACCAGTTAGATTCGCATACCATTGCCCGGCGAGCTGATCTGTCTGGATGTCGTCCTTCGACTCGCTGCTGGTGTCATAGCGGAAGTACTCGCCGTTCCACAGCTGCGAGATGTAGGTCTTCTGCCCCTTGAGAAACAGCGCGTGGTACTCCGATTCTGTTTTGGCGTCGCCGAGAATGCGCGCGCTCTCTTCGGCTGCGCGCAGTGCGGCCAGCCACAAGCCGCCGGAGTAGGCGCTGACGCCGCGCACCACCCAGTCGTCGTAGGTCTGGTCGGGATAGCCGCTATTCTCCGGAACGCCGCCGCCATGATCGAACTGTCGCAGGTATTCGATGGCGCTCTTGACCGCCGGCCACGTCTCGCGCAGGAATGCTTCGTCTTTCTTGCCGGTCAGAACGTAATCGCGATAGACCATCAGCACGAACTTCGAGTTGAGATCCTTCCAGTCGTTTGTATCCTGCCAACCGGGTTCGTTGACGGCGACGAAGGGATCGCCCTCGGGCACGCCGAGATCATGCGGCACGGCCCCAATTTTTTTGCGCTTGTGCGTGATCGGCTGACCGCTGAGTTGCGTCTTCCACACCCAGAGGCCTTGCTCGGGCCACTCTTTCTGTACCGTTGCAGCGAATTCACGCAGCACTTGCTTGTCGATCTGCGGCCAGAACTTCAGCAGCGGCAGCGATGCATAGAAACGAACGTCAAGCGTGCCGTAGTAGGCATAATCGAAACATTCGAGCAGCGCGAATGTAGGCGGCGATTTAAGATCCGATCCGGTTTG
>DATHNJ010000108.1:0-10068 GCA_035486155.1 Occallatibacter sp.
TCGACCTGGTCGAGTACCTCAAGGGTTTGAATACTAATTATCGTGTGCAGCAAACGCTGACCACATCGCAGTCCGACCAGACGGCGCCAACCACGCCGGGGGTGGTGAAACCATGAGTGCAACAGCGACCTCGATTCTGAATTTGCCTGACCAGGCTACGGCCACAATTCCGAAGAAGAACTTCATCACCGCGGAGGACGGCCTGCTGAGCTGGCTGCTGACGGGTGACCACAAGCGAATCGCAATTCTCTACCTGATATCCATTACGTTCTTCTTCTTTATTGGTGGAGCTCTGGCTGGGCTAATCCGCCTGGAACTGCTAACGCCGCAAAGCGATCTGATGGCGACCGACACCTATAACAAGGTGTTCACGATGCACGGCGTTGTCATGATCTTTCTTTTCCTGGTGCCTTCCGTTCCAGCGACACTCGGGAACTTCTTTATCCCGATGATGATCGGCGCCAAGGATCTGGCGCTGCCGAAGATCAACCTGCTGAGCTGGTACCTCTATATCGCGGCCGGCCTCATGGCGCTCTACACAATGGCCGCCGGCGGCGTCGACACCGGCTGGACCTTCACCACGCCGCTTTCGACTCACTACGTGAATACGCATGTGATCACGACGGGCCTGGCGGTTTTCATCGCCGGATTCAGCTCCATCTTTACGGGCCTGAATTTCATCGTCACGATCCACAAGATGCGCGCGCCGGGCATGACCTGGTTCAGGCTGCCGCTGTTTGTCTGGTCAAACTATGCGGCCAGCATCCTGATGGTGCTGGGAACCCCGGTGCTCGCGATCACTCTCGTCCTGATTGTTCTGGAGCGCACGGTCGGCATTGGAGTCTTCGATCCTACCAAGGGCGGGGATCCGCTCCTGTTCCAGCATTTGTTCTGGTTCTATTCGCATCCTGCGGTTTACATCATGATTTTGCCCGGCATGGGCGTTATCTCCGAGGTGGTCTCGACGTTCAGCCGCAAGCGCGTCTTCGGCTATACGGCCGTCGCGTTCTCGTCGGTCGCGATCGCCGTATTCGGCTTTTTCGTCTGGGCCCATCACATGTTCATCATGGGCATCTCGAACTACGCCGTGCTGATCTTCTCGCTGCTCACCATGCTGGTTGCGGTGCCCTCGGCCATCAAGATCTTCAACTGGGCATTCACTCTCTATAAGGGCTCCATCACCTTCGAGACGCCGATGCTGTATTCCTTCGGCTTCATGGGGCTGTTCACTATCGGGGGGATGACCGGCGTTTTTCTTGGCGCCTCCGGCACGGACATTCACCTGACCGAGACCTACTTCATCGTGGCCCACTTCCACTTTGTGATGGTCGGCGGCATGTTGATGGCCTTCCTCTCCGGGGTGCACTTCTGGTGGCCCAAGATGACCGGCCGCATGTATCCGGAGAAGATCTCGCAGCTCGCCGCGATCGTCACATTTATCGGATTCAACCTGACCTTTTTCCCGCAGTTCATCCTTGGCACGCTGGGCATGCCGCGCCGCTACGCCTCTTATCCGCCGGAGTTCCAGGTTCTCAATGTCTTTTCGACCGCGGGCGCCACGATTCTCGGCGTGGGCTATCTGCTGCCGGTGCTCTACCTGACCTGGTCGCTCAAGTACGGCGCGATTGCGGGTAACAATCCGTGGCAGGCTACGGGCCTCGAATGGCAGGTGCAGTCGCCGCCGCTCACTGAAAACTTCCCTGAGATTCCGATTATGGATCACGAAGCCTACGACTACGAATGGCTCGAACGTCAGCAAGAAAAAGAGGTCGCCAGTGTCGGATAGCACAGCGATTGCCCATGGCGCAGCGGAAGCTCACCACGAGCATCCGCCCTATCAGCGCCACCATTTCGAGACCATGGCGCAGCAGAGCGACGCCACCAACTTCGCGATGTGGCTGTTTCTGCTCACCGAAATCATGTTCTTCGGCGGTCTTTTTACCGCCTATCTGATCTACCGCAACTGGTATTACCCTGCCTTTGTCGAGGCCTCGCATCAGCTCCAGATCGGCTGGGGCACGGCCAACACCGCGGTGCTGATCACGTCCAGCTTCACCATGGCCATGGGCGTGTGGTCGGCGGAGATGCGCAAGAAGGGCGCGCTGGTCTTCTGCCTGGTGCTCACTTTTGTCCTGGGCCTGGTCTTTCTCGGCATCAAGACCATTGAGTACCGCGAGAAGTGGGAGAAGCATCACGTCCCGGGCATTCACTACAGCCTGCAGACGTTCCTCGACCCTGCGTCTGACCCGGAAGTCTACAACGAGTATCACGACAAGCCGCTGGCGCTCGACATGGCGCGCCACACCGAGCTCTACTTCTTCCTCTACTTCGCCATGACCGGCATGCACGCGCTGCACATGATCATCGGCATCGCGATTCTGGGCTTCATGATCTTCAGAGCGCAGGCCGGCGCCTACACCACAGGCCACGTCACGTTCGTCGAGAACTTCGGTTTGTACTGGCACTTCGTCGATATCATCTGGATCTACCTGTTCCCGTTGCTCTACCTGATCAGCAGGCATCAATAGGACGCAGCAGGCGCCAGTAAAAGGACACGTATATGAGTTCGGAAAAAGAGACCATCGAGCAGCACGAAAGCCATCACCACATCGTCAGCCCCATGGTGTATCTGGCGATCGTCGTAATACTGCTGGTGTTGACCGCCACCACCGTCGGCGCCTCCTACGTTGAAATGGGCGTCTTCAATCCCATCGTCGCCCTCGCCATCGCCGCCGTAAAGATGACGCTGGTTGTGCTCTTCTTTATGCACGTCAAGTACAGCAGCAAGCTCACGCAGCTTACCGTTGGCGCCGGTCTCCTGACCTTCCTGGTGCTGGTAGGCATGTCGCTGGCCGACTACTTCACCCGCGCATGGGGACGCTGGTAGCGTAAGTTCTCAGTTCATAGTTCGCAGTTCACAGTAAAGAAAAGAGCCGCCTGCGGGCGGCTCTTTTTAGGTTCAGCCTTCGCCCGTTGTTGCGAAGCAAGGACGGATGGCAAGGACCTTTCGGGTTAAATCGTTACCAAGGCAGTTCGACCGGCGTCAGCCCACGCATCCAGCCCTCCCGCGGCAGACTGGCCTGCGCGTCAACGTGCTCCTCGTTGAGCCCCGATCCGGCAAACCGCCGATACGCATCCGGCGATCCCTGCGCGCCAATACTGAGAAACTCGACGGTCCGCGGAAGATCGGGAACGCGCGCGCCGAACCAATGCGGATCGTCGCGTTGGACCCAGGTGACCAGGGCAAGAACCGATCCGGCGCCGTATGCGGGCGTTCCGCTTCTCCCGCTTGCGTTCCAAGCCTTCACGGCGCGCATCGCCTCATCATTGCCAAACAGAGCCGCCGTCGTGAGCGTCTTCGGGTCCACATACTCCGTGACCGGTCTCCAGCCGAACGGCTGGTAGGGCAGGCCGTTCGGCAACGCCGCCCGGTTGTTGACGATCTCGGCGCCATCCACATGCGACGCGGTGATCGGCAGCGTGTACACGAAATCATTGCGGCGCACGGGCTGATGACAGCTGGTGCACTCATTCACGAATTCTGCGTTGGCGCCGTAGGGCTTCCAGTCGGGTCCGACCCAGCGCGCCCAACCCCAGCCGTCGGTGGACTTGTAGCGGCCTGCGTCCTTAATCATGAACTCGACCTGCGCATAGTCTCCAGGCCGGACGATGCCATCGGCGCCGAGTTGCTTCTTCCAGGCGACCTTCGCGAATTTTGTCCCGTCCGGCCACGGAGTGATCTTGCCCGAGGCAATCGCCTGCATCGCGACGTCGTTGCCCAGCACAAATCGAAACGTATTGTTGTCGCCGCGGTCGGTGATCGAGACCAATCCCCACTCAGGAAATGCTGGCTC
This sequence comes from Occallatibacter sp., assembly GCA_035486155.1. Lineage (GTDB taxonomy): Bacteria > Acidobacteriota > Terriglobia > Terriglobales > Acidobacteriaceae > Telmatobacter. The sequence goes on from DATHNJ010000108.1 coordinate 3,855, forward strand.
GAAGGCGACGCCATTCAAAGCCGGCGCCACCGCAGCAAGCGGAGCAAAGCCATGAACTGCGCTCGAACTGCCCGGCGCCTGGGCCTGCACAGGCAGTGCGCCCCACGGATGGAGATAGGCCTTCAGAGTGGCCACGTCATCGGCCGTCAGCCGAGCCTCCGGATGCAGCGCCGCAAACTGCGGCAGAGGCATGGCGCCGAGCTGAATCATATTCACGGCCTCGTAGAGCTTAGCCTTCTGCACGGCCGCTGGTTTGGCGCCGAGCGTCGAGAAATCCAAATGCTCGCGCGCCGTCAGCACGTCATGCCGAACCAGCCAGTAGGCAGGCACAACCTGGTCGAACCAAGCCAGCTTCGCCTGATCGGAATGGCAGCTGTAGCAGCCCTTTTCCAGGACTTGTTTGACTTCAGGCGGCGCCTGGATCTCGGCCGTCGCAGGCTTGTTTGGAATGGAGGGTCGCAAAAGCTGCAGCGCGATCAGGACCAGCGCCAGGACCGAAATAATCTTCCATTTACGTGACATGCAATATCTTTCCTTTGTTTTGTTATCGTTCTTAGACTTGATTCGCGCGAGCCGAGAAAATTCCAGACTTACTCTCTTCGATCGATATTCTTAGGTTTAAGATTCGGCGCGGAAGAGGAAATTCTTGTGTCTCATAGCGCGCCGTGCAGCGTTTGGAACAATTTCCCCCTTTCGGGTCATGACCCAATCACCCGCTTGGGTTCTCCGCCTGGGCAAATCTCACTGGCGATATCGGATCTGGAGCCGCGTATCAGTTGGATTTGATCGGGCAGAACAGTTCCCCGGAGCTTGTTGATCCGACATCATTTGCGTTTTGCGCATGGTTCCTGGACCACTCGGCTCGTGCAGAATCGCAGAAGACCTATCTATGCGGATCGATCCCAATCTCACTGCTGAACTGGCGCAGCTTGCGGAACAGCCGCGCGTGCTTGTCCGCCGCGGCGGAGCGCCGCGCAAAGGCAAGTGTGTCGTCTACTGGATGCAGCGCTCCATGCGCATGGTCGGCAATCCCGCGCTTGACGTTGCAATCCAGGCCGGCAACATTCTCGGGATGCCCGTCGTCGTCTTCTTCTCCGTGATCCCCAACTATCCAAACGCCAACTTGCGGCACTATCACTTCCTCGCACAGGGCCTGCGCGACGTCGCCGAAGACGCTGCTGAACGGGGCGTTGGCTTTGTGCTGCGTCGTTATCCGGACAATTCGCTCGAAGCTTTTCTCGAAGAAGTGGATGCCGCACTGCTCATTGGCGACGAAAATCCATGCCGCGAGCCCGAGCGCTGGCGGAACGTGCTGGCGAAGCGCCTCAAGCTGCCTTTCTGGACGGTCGATGCCGATGTTGTTGTTCCGTCGCGCGTTTTCAATCGCACCTATTTTCTTCTCCATCACTTTCGCCCACATCTCAAAGCCGAGCTGCTGAAGTATCTCGTAGCGCCGCGTGAGCTGAAGCCGCTACACGAGTGGAAGCCGCAAAAGGCTCTTCCGAGTTTTCCACTCGATCGCGATATCACCGAAGGATTCGCCAAGCTCGATCGCAGCGTGAAGCCGGTCGATACGTTTACGGGAGGGACGCACGCCGCGCTGCGCAGGCTTCGTGAGTTTGTTGACCACGATCTAGCCGCCTACGAAAAGCAGCGCAACCATCCCGAGACAAAAGGCACAAGTCAGCTCTCTCCCTATCTGCACTTCGGCAACATCGGACCGCTGACCATCGCGCACGCCGTCGAAGAAGCAGTTGGCTCAGGAAAGATCTCTTCCGAAACAAGGGAAAGATTTCTCGACCAGCTCATCGGCTGGCGCGAGCTGTCAGTGCTCTTCGTCCGTCACAATCCCGACTACGACAACTGGGATTGCGCCGAGCCCTGGGCGCGTAAAACGCTCGTGGAGCACGCAGGCGACCAGCGTCCCGCTCGCTACTCCTTCGCTGAACTGGAGCGCGCAGAGACCGGAGACGATCTTTGGAATGCTGCCCAGCGCGAGATGGTCGAAACCGGCTGGATGCACAACGCGATGCGCATGTACTGGGCCAAGAAGATTCTGGAGTGGGCGCCCGATCCGGCGCGCGCCTTCGAGTGGGCGGTGACGTTGAATGACAAATATGAACTCGATGGCCGCGATCCCAATGGCTATGCCGGAATCGCCTGGGCCATTGTGGGCAAACACGATCGTCCCTGGTTCGATCGGCCTGTGTTTGGCCTGATCCGGTCCATGACAGCGAAGTCGTACGCCAAAAAATTCGACGCCGACTCGTACATACGGCAACATAGCCGGGGCAATGGCCAACTCGGTTTCTAAGGCGTTTGTCGCTCCTGCACAGGTGTGCCAGTTCTCACCTCATGCGCGGAGAAGTCTGTCCTAGAATGAAGCGCAGTTTATAGATACAGATCCAATTGCATCCGAATCTGCTTTATATCCCCAGTCAGAACCTGTTTCAAATTTTTATCCGTCTTTCTCGGTTTTTCCGGGAACAGAGCGGAGATCGATGCGTGTGCCTGTGAGCAGGGCGTTTCCAGCGAAAATCACGCGTAGTCGTCGAGACTGCTTCCAAATTTGGATCGGTTTGAATTGGCGCCTGTTTTCTCTGGCTCTGGGGGGACTGCCCTCACTGGGTTTGTTGGTGGTGTGGTCAGCAGGTCCGGCGCTCGCGCAGCAGACGGCGTCGATGTCGCCCAGAAAGCAAGCGCCACCTCCACGCGTCGCTCAATCGCAGCGATTTCTGGCTCAGCGCGCCTTTCCTGCGGCGCGAACGCGCGCGCCTGCGCGGTGGCCTGCCTCCCGATCGCCGCTTCCGGAGGCTCCGGGATCGACGGCGACCTGGCAGCCCTTGGGACCTGACGACGTCAACACAGCCAACTATGGGCTGGTGAGTGGACGCGTCTCGTCAATCGCGCTCGACCCCTCCGACCCGACGGGCAACCGCGTCTACGTAGGAACAACCGGAGGCGGCGTGTGGGTTTCGCAGAATGCGGCCACCGCCAACACTGCGAATGTGCAGTTCGCGCCCCTCACCGACGCCGTGGGAGCGATGTCTGAGGCTTTCGACGCTTCAATCAGCATTGGAGCCATCACCGCACAGCCGGGAGGCACGGGCGTGGTGCTGGCCGGAACCGGCGATCCGAACGATGCGCTCGATTCGTACTACGGTGCGGGAATCCTGCGCTCGACCGACGGAGGCGATAGCTGGAGCCTGATCCAGGCCACCGCCGATCAGCAATGGTTGTTTGTCGGCGAGGGCTTCGCCGGGTTCGCATGGAGCACATCGAATCCACAACTCGTGGTGGCGGCGGTGTCGCAGGCCTTCGAAGGAACTTTGGTGGACTCGACCTGGCCCAATGCAAGCTACGAGGGGCTCTACTACTCAACCGACAGCGGCGCCACCTGGTCGCTGGCGCGGATCACCGACGGAAATGGGTCCGATGTGCAGGGGCCGAACGTCGTATTCGCCGCGCCCGATGGCAACGCCGCCACATCGGTCGTATGGAATCCGGCTCGGAATCTGTTCATTGCCGCGGTACGCTACCACGGCTACTATCAATCGACCGATGGCGTGACGTGGACGCGTTTGAGCGCGCAGCCCGGAACTCGCCTGACCACGGCGAACTGTCCGACCAACACCGGCGCCATTGGTTCCCTGAGTTGTCCGATCTTTCGCGGAACCCTAGCCGTCAATCCGCAGACCGGTGACGCATTTGCCTGGACCGTCGATGCCTACAACCAGGATCAGGGAATCTGGCGAGATTCGTGCGCAATGAGCGCCGGCGCCTGTTCCAATCCGACTCTCGTTTTCGGTTCACAAATCAATAGCACCGCACTCGAAAGCAACGATCTTCTGCAGGGGCCGGCGACGATTGAGAATGGCGATTACAATCTTGCTCTCGCCGCAGTTCCATCGGGACAGGACACGCTGCTTCTTGCCGGAGCGAACGATCTATGGAAGTGCAGCCTCGCCGCGAACTGCGCCTGGCGCAACACGACCAACGCGAACAGTTGCATGAGCGCGCAGGTTGCCGGCTATCAGCATGCGCTGGCGTGGAGCGCGCCGAATCCGCTGGAGATCTTCGTTGGAAATGACAGCGGGCTCTGGCGTTCACTCGATGCAGTCGGCGAAACAGGAGCCGCATGCAACGCGAGCGATGCCGCGCACTTTCAAAATTTGAACGGCGGGCTCGGTTCCCTGGCGGAAGTCGCTAGCATGTCGCAGGTCGGCCAGTCGCCCGACACGATGATGATCGGCCTGGGCGTGAATGGAACCGCCGGCGTGAAGAGTGCGACAGGGCCAACTACGGACTGGCCGCAAATCCTCGGCGGCTTCGGCGGTCCGGTGGCGATCGATCCGACCAACGCCTCCAACTGGTACGTGAATAGCGAACCCGGCGTCTCGATTCATCTCTGCTCGCAAACCGATCCATGCACGCCGGCCGATTTCAGCGCTGCTCCCGTCGTCACCAATGCGGATGTAAGCGGAGACGGAAACACGATGACGTTTCCCGCGCCATTCCTCGTCGATCCTCTCGATGCGTCGCAATTGCTGATCGGGACCTGCCGCGTCTGGCGGGGTCCGGCGAACGGCGCCGGATGGAGCGCTGCCGATGTGATCAGCCCATTCCTCGATGGCTCGCAGGGCAGCGCTTGCAACGGAGACCCGCTCGTCCGAACCATCGCGGCGATGCCTCTGGCCAGCGGAAGCGAAGTCATCTATCTGGGGATGTACGGCAATCTCGATGACGGTGGAGCGCTGGCAGGCCACATCTTCAGCGCGACATTCAATCCGAATGCGCAAGCGATGCCCACGTGGCAAGACTTGACGGGCAATCCCGTCACCAACGATACCGCCGCCCTGAACGCCTTCAGTTTCGATATCTCCAGCATCTATATAGACCCGCATGATCCGACCGGCGACACGGTCTACGTGACCGTCGAAGGAATGGCGCAGTTGTCTGCGAACGTGCGCGTGCTCTACCGCTCAACGGACGGAGGCGCGCACTGGCAGACGATGACATCGAACTTGCCGCTTTCGCCGGCCAACAGCGCAGTCGTCGATCCGCAGGATGCCAACACGGTCTACCTCGCGCTCGATTCCGGCGTGTATTCAACCCGCCAGATCGGCGCCTGCGCCCACTTGCCTAGCAACTGCTGGTCCGCCTACGGCGCGGGCCTGCCCCAGTCCCCGGTGACTCAACTGAGCGCGGCGCCGGCTTCCGCGTCCTTGAATGTGTTGTCTGCCGGCACATACGGCCGCGGCGTCTGGCAGATCCCACTCTGGACCGCGGGGACGCAATCGACCACCGCCACAGTCAATCCCGCGTCTCTTACATTTGCTAGCCAGGCGTACGGCGGGTCCAGTTCCCCACAGCTGGTCACGCTGACGAACACGGGCGGAGTCTCTCTTACCGTCTCCTCGATCGCGACCAGCGGAGACTTCAGCGAGAGCGACAATTGTCAGGCCGCCGCGGTAGGCGCCGGTCAGAGCTGTGCGATCCAGGTCACGTTTGCGCCCAAACAGAGTGGAACCAGAACCGGCCAGTTGACGATCGACGCCAACGTCTCCAATGGTGAGCTTTCCGTCTCCTTGACCGGAACCGGAACGAATTCTAGCGGAGTCGCGTTGCTTCCGGCGGCCGTCAATTTTGGGTCCATCGCAGTGGGCGCAACGTCATCGGCGCTTCAAGTGACGGTGCAGAATGCGACGTCCTCGCCCGTGCCTGTCTCCAACGTCGCCGTCACTGCGCCATTTCTTCTTTCTGCGAACGCGTGCGGCGCCGTGCTCGCCGCCAATAGCGACTGCCAGTTGCTGATCGAATTCACGCCCACGCAGGCGAGCCTTGCAAACGGAACCTTGACTCTTGTCGACGGAGCGGGCACGCAGACTGCGGCGTTGGGCGGAACCGGCGCCGCTCCACCGACCGACACGCTTTCGTCCAGTTCGCTGAACTTTCAGGCAACTATTGTCGGGCTGAATTCGCCAGCTCAAACCGTTTCATTGATCAACGCCGGCGGCCTGCCGCTCACATCCATCGCGTTGATCGCCAATGGCCCATTTCAGGCGTCCAGCAACTGCACAACGCAGCTTGCCGCGCACTCCAGTTGCACGCTCAGCGTGACATTCGATCCAACTGCCGTCGGCATGCAGGCCGGGACTCTTACGATCTCCGATGCGCTTCGCACACAGACTGTGACTCTTTCAGGAACCGGCCT
>DATHNJ010000109.1:0-25180 GCA_035486155.1 Occallatibacter sp.
CAGGTGGCGCCGGTGGTAAGCGAGGCGCGCACCCTCGATCGCTTCATCGCCCCGGCGCAGGAGCGCCTTTGGGCCATCGCCCGCAACCTCTGGTGGTGTTGGGATCACGAATGTGTGGCGCTCTTCCGCGATCTCAATCCCACCCGCTGGCGCGAACTGAATCAGAACCCTATCGCCCTTCTAAATGAACTTCCTCTGGGCGAAATCGAGCGCCGCGCCGCCGAGTTGTCCCTCCACAGCCGCATCAACTACGTCTATCGCCGCCAGCAGGAGTACCTGAACGCCGACAACACCTGGGGCGCCGAGCACGCCGGCGTTCTGCGTCCGCGTCCGGTCGCCTACTTCTCCGCCGAGTTCGGCCTGCACGAATCTTTGCCGATCTACTCGGGCGGTCTGGGCGTGCTTGCCGGCGACCATATCAAGAGCGCGTCCGATCTCGACGTTCCTCTCGTCGGCATTGGCCTCTTCTACGGCCAGGGCTACTTCCTGCAACGACTTGATCGCCACGGCTGGCAGCACGAAGAGTACGTGCAGACGGATATTAGCAAGTGTCCGATGACGACGGCGATCGGCGAAAACGGCGAGCCTGTGGTGGTCGAAATTCAGACCCGCAACGGCTCTATCCGCGCTAAGGTTTGGCGAGCGAAGGTCGGCCGCTGCGATCTGCTTCTGCTCGACTCCAACGTCGAAGGCAACGCGCCGGAAGATCGCGAACTAACCTCGCGCCTCTACGGCGGCGATGGTCGTACGCGTATTCGTCAGGAGCTGCTGCTTGGCGTGGGAGGCTACCGCGCCCTCAAAGCCATGGGCATCACGCCGGGCGTCCTACATCTCAATGAGGGCCACAGCGGCTTTGCAGTGCTTGAGGCCATTCGCACGCGCATGGTGGAAGAGGGCATCAGCTTCGTCACCGCCGCGAGTCAGATTCCCCGCGAAGTCATCTTCACCACACACACGCCGGTTCCCGCAGGCCACGACCGCTTCAGCTCCGATCTGATTGAAGAACATCTCGGGCCGCTGCGCGACGAACTCGGTCTCTCGCACGACAATCTCATGGGCTTCGGCCGCGTCAGTTCCAACGACTATCAGGAAACGTTCTGCATGACCGTGCTCGGTCTTAAGCTCTCACGCCGCGCCAATGCCGTGTCGTCTTTGCATGGCGACGTGTCGCGCGAGATGTGGTGGAATCTGTTTCCCGACAAGCCGCAAGACGCAGTGCCCATCGGCCACATCACCAACGGCGTGCATGTGCCGTCATGGCTTGCGCCGCAAATGTCCCGTCTCTATGATCGTTACCTCGGTATCGGCTGGCAGGGCAAACTGCGCTCCGCCCGCACGTGGGAAGGCATCGAAGCCGTCGATGATGGCGAGTTATGGGAGACGCATCTCGCTCTCAAGACGCAACTGATCGAGTTTGCGCGCCGCCGCGCATGCGAACAGGCCGAGCGCCGCGGCGAACCGCAGGAAGAGCTGCTGAAGCTCAGCAAGTTGCTGTCGCCCGATGCGCTCACCATCGGCTTTGCGCGTCGCTTCGCTACCTACAAGCGCGCGAATCTCATCCTGGCCGACATCGAGCGCCTCGCTACGATGGTCAACGATCCCAAGCACCCCGTGCAGTTTGTCTTTGCCGGCAAGGCGCATCCGCACGATGAACCGGGCAAGAAAGTCCTGCAGCAGATTGCCGAGATGATGCGCGACGCCGAGTTCTCGGAGAAATTCGTTTTCATCGAGGACTATGACATCAACGTCGGCCGTTTCCTTGTGCAGGGCGTCGATGTGTGGCTCAACAATCCGCGCCGTCCGCTGGAAGCCTCAGGAACCAGCGGCCAGAAAGTTGTGCTCAACGGCGGATTGAATCTTTCGGTGCTCGATGGCTGGTGGGCGGAAGCTTACGATGGCCGCAACGGCTTCGCTATCGGCAAGGGCCGCACCCACTCCAACATGGATGTCCATGACAGACGCGACGGCGACGATCTCTACCGAGTTCTGCGCGACGAAGTCATTCCGCTGTTCTATGAGCGCGATCGCGACGGACTGCCGCGGGGTTGGATCAAGCGCATGAAGCGGACCATTCGCACATTGGGATGGCGCTTCAACGCCGATCGCATGGTGATGGATTACACCACGAGGTGCTACATCCCCGCAGCCGGCGGCATCTCCAGCGAGATTCGTCCACCGTGTTGATGCGTAGATTTCGGAGCGGTCGAGCAGGGAAGAGTTACGCCTGTGCTGGAGGCGCAGCCGTCGATCCACGCAACACCAGGCTTGTCGAGACGTGGAACTCGCGCTGCACTTCGATGGAGTCTCTCTGCGTCTGCTGCCGTAACGCCTCGAACGCGGCCCGTGCAATATCGCCGCGCGACAGCCGGATCGTCGTCAACGGAGGCAGCGTGAACTCGGCGAAATCGATGTCGTCCAGCCCGACGACGGACAGATCCTGCGGCACCCGCAGGCCCTTCAGGTAAGCCGCTCGCAGCACCCCGATCGCCGTCATGTCGTTGGAGCAGAGGATCGCCGTAGGCTGCGTCGCCAGCGCCTGCAGGCGGTCGAACCCGGCCACGCCGCCTTTCAGCGTGTGATCGCACTCAATGACCCACTTCTTCTGAATCGGCAATCCCGCATCTTCCATCGCGGCGCGGAAGTTGTTCTCGCGCGTGATCGCCGACGAGATTTTATGCGGGCCTGCCAAAAAGGCGATCTTGCTGTGGCCCAGCTCGGCCAGGTGCAATACCGCCGCGCGAATGCCGCTTTCGTAGTCGAGCAGAATCGTGCTCGCCTTCGGATCGTCGAGCCGAAACTCGGCAAGCACAAATGGGATCTCATGAAAGGCGAGCTGATCGAGCACCGGTTCTTCTTCGCCGAAGGTCAGCATCGCTACGCCCTCCACCTTGCGCTCGATCATGCGGCGCAGGCAGGTCGACAAAACGGCAGGATCGCTGTTCGACGAGCTGACCAGAATTTCGTAGCCGTTGGCGACTGCGATCTCCTCGAAGCTCTGAATCAACTCCGGAAAAAATGGGTTGGTGATGTTCTCGACGATGATGCCGAGAATCCGGCTCCTGCCCGACACCAGGCTGCGCGCGTGGCTGTTGGGAAAATAGTTGAGCTGCTCAATGGCCTGCCAGACACGCTTGGTCAGCCGCTCGCTCACCAAGGGCGAGCCGTTGATCGTGCGGGAGACCGTCGCGATCGAAACCTTGGCCATGGCAGCCACGGCGCGAATGTCTGGCGTCTTGTCGGCGGGCTTGCGTGTCTCTTTTCTTGCCACCAGCGAATCCTAAAGCGGAAATGAAAGCAAGGTTACACTATCGGCCGATTCCTGCAACCTTTCGAATGCAGGCGCCGAGAAAAATACAAATCGTCTCACGTGGTGGCGCGGCTCGGACTCGTCCGAGCCTGAGCAAAATCTGAGCCCCAAACAGGAGGCCCAAGCACAAGCCTAAGAATAATCCGCCATCAGCAGCCGAAGATCGCGCAGGTTATGCTCCGTCGGCCCAGTCACAATCGCATCGCCGAGCGACGTAAACAACGGACACGCGTTGAACGTCCGCAGCGACTGCTCCGGATCGAATCCAAAAGCGCGCGCCCGCTCCACCGTTGTCGTGTCGGCGATTGCGCCTGCGTTTCCCGTGTTGCCATCGATGCCATCCGATCCTGCGCTCAAGACCGTGAGTAGCTCGCCCGGATGTTTCGCCAGATCCAACGCGCACTGCAATGCGAACTGCTGATTGCGTCCGCCCGCTCCCGGCGTCCCCGTCAACTTCACCGTCACTTCGCCCACCGAGATTAAGCAGAAGCGCTTGTGCGCCTGCCGCATCTCATGAAAGCGCTCCAGTAGATAGCGCGCCGCGTCAGCATAGTCCCAATCGTCGCAGGAGTTATCCATCGCGACAAAGAATCCCGCTCGCTCCGCCAGCGATCGGGCCGACTCCGCCAGGTCGTGGCTCGAGAGAAGAACCTCGAAGACCGAATCGCGAAAGGCCTCATGCTCGCTCGACAGCGCGGTTGCCCCCGTAAACGTGCGGACGTTGGCGGCAATCCGTCGCGGAAGCTTGGGGAGAAGGTTTTCGCGCCATCCCTTGTCGCCAGGCGATTCGGGAAGATCGGCGCGTTCGAAAAATGCGCGCACCGAACTCGGCAGCTTTTCCGGCAGATTGTACTTGTCTAAAACCTCCTGCGCATCTGCGACCGTAGTGTGATCCGGCGAAGTGGGTCCCGACGCCAAAGCATCGAGCGACCGCAGCGGCACGTCCGGCAGAAGCAGCGAAACCTTCATCGCCTCCGGCGCCGCAATCGCGAGCCGTCCGCCCTTTACCGCGGAGAAATGCTTACGCAGCGTGTTGATCTCTTCGATCGGCGCGCCCGACGCCAAAAGCGCTTCGTGGAACGCAACCGCGTCGTCCAGACCGATTTGCGGATCGAGCGGCAGGTCGAACATCGCCGAACCGCCGCCGGAGATCAGAAAGAAGATCAGCGTGTCTTTCTTGGCCTTCTTCAAAAGCGTCAGCGTTGCGTGGGCCGCTTCAAACGACTCTTCGTTCGGAACCGGATGGCCGCCTTCGAAGTAGCGGAAGCGCCAGTTGCGTTTCTTCGGCAGGTACTTCGAGCAGCAGACGCCGCGCAGTCCCTGACGGCGCTTCATGCGCTCCATCAGCACTTCCAACATGGGCGCGGCGGCCTTGCCCAGCGCAATGACAAACACCCGCTTATATTGCGAAAGATTGATTGTGTCCGGACCGCTGCCGTCCGGGATCAAGCGTCGCAGCGTGTTTCCTTCAAACCGGAGTCGCCTGTCGAATGCGGACTCAATGTTGCAGGCTTCCAATGCTCCGGTAAAGATTTCTGTGGCCTCAGCATGTAAAGAATCGAGAGCGGTATCACTCACGGGAGTCACGTCGGTATTTCCTTAAGCCAGCTTGCGAGTTCGTTTTGCATCGCTTCAAGCTGGCTGCTAAAAAAGTGATCGGCGCCCGGTACAAGCGCCAACTTTTTCGGTTCGGCCGTGGTGGCGGCCACATGTTGTAGATCGGCGACAGACGCGAACTGATCGCGGTCGCCGCTTAAGAAAAGTTTGGGTAGGGAACAATCGGAGAGGAAGTGGTACTGATACGTGCGCTCCGCGGTTCGTGTCGGTAGTCCGAGCGCTGCGATGGCGCGGACTTGCGCCGTAAGTTTCGATCGGGAGGCGCAACAGGCATGCAGCGCCATGGCTGCTCCGAAGCTGAAGCCCGCCACGACTATGGGCCGCTTGTACTCCCGTTCGAGCCAGTCGAGCGCGGCCAGAACGTCACCGCTTTCCGCAAGGCCGTCATGCCTGCCTTCGCTCAATCCAGTGCCGCGAAAGTTGAAGCGCAGCACCGGCCATTGCAATCCGAACGCCGGCGAGTTAAACGCTTTCATCGCGTGGTAGACAACTTTGTTGTGCATCGTCCCGCCGCCCGCTGGATGCGGATGGCAAACTGCGGCGGCGAAAGGCGCATCGGGATCGCCCTCATTGAGAATGGCTTCGAGCCGTCCGACCGGGCCATCAAGACTCAGGCTTCGCAGCGACGCACGCGCGACTCGTTCCTCTGCCTGCGACGGGATCGGAGTGGAAACCATTTCACACAATATTCTACGCGCAGTTTTCTTTCCTACACATTCCACTTTCATGCAGGCGTAAATCGATCCAGCTTGCTTTCACGCGTCTGATTGATCCGGGCCGCATTGCCGTCTGCAAGACCCCGCATTGCCTGTAAGGTATTCTGGCAGCAGCATGTCTGAGCCTCAGCCCATCGATCCTATTCGGCTCACCCGTGAGCTCGTCGCCATCGAATCCACTACGTATCAGGAGGGCGACGTCTGCGATTTTCTGGCTTCGTACCTCTCCAATCGCGCGTGGATTGTGGAAAAGATGGCCGTTCCGCAGCCCCCCGACAGCGGGCAAGCAGGTACGCGCTGGAACGTCTACGCGGCGCAGCCCGGCCAGACCCCGGATCTGGTCTTTTCCACGCACCTCGATACGGTTCCGCCTTACATCCCTTTCTCTGAAGACGCGGACTTTCTCTATGGTCGCGGCGTGTGCGACGCCAAAGGCATCGCCGCCGCACAAATCGCCGCCGCGGAAGCGTTGCGCGCCGAGGGCTATCGCGTCGCCTTGCTCTTCGTTTCAGGTGAAGAGCGCGACTCTGCCGGAGCTATCGTTGCCAATGAATCGCCGAAAGGCAGCCGCTTCCTCATTAATGGAGAACCAACCGACAATCGCCTTGCTCTGGCGTCCAAAGGCGCGCTACGCGTCATTCTGCGGTCGAGTGGAAAGATGGCGCATTCCGCCTATCCTGAACTCGGCGACAGCGCCATCCACAAGCTCGTCGAGGCGCTCGACAAGATGCTTGCGCTCGATCTGCCCGTCACCGAAGATGTCGGCCCCAGCACGCTCAACATCGGCCAGATTCAAGGCGGCCACGCGCCCAACGTCATCGCCGATCGCGCCGAGGCGCATATGCTGGTTCGGCTGGTTGGCGATTCGGCGCCCATTCGCGCCGGGATCCTCGAAGCTGCAGCAGGGCTGGTTGAAGTCGATTTTGCCCTCGATATTCCTTTCATCCGCATGCGCGCCGTCCAGGGCCTGCCGACCATGATCGCCAAGTTCACCACCGACATTCCCAAGCTCTCCAACTGGGGTGAGCCGCTGCTGCTTGGTCCCGGCTCCATCCACGTTGCGCATACGCCGCGCGAGCGAATCGCCAAGAAAGAACTGCTCGAAGCTGTCGAGCTTTACATCAAAGTCGCGAAAGAGCTGTTAGCCTGATCGCGCCGGTCCACACCAACGAAAAAACGATCGTCAAAACAAGGAGCACTTCATGACAGCATCCATCTATGACATCCCCGTGAGCAAAATCTCCGGTGAAGACGCATCGCTCGCCGAATTCAAAGGCAAGGTTCTTCTGGTCGTCAATGTTGCTTCCAAGTGCGGCCTTACGACGCAGTATGAAGCTCTCGAAGGGCTCTACGAGCGGCTCAAAGGCCAGGGTCTCGTCGTCGCCGGCTTCCCCGCGAACAACTTCAAGAGCCAGGAGCCGGGCAGCGATCAGGAGATTCAATCCTTCTGCACACTCAACTACGGCGTCCAGTTTCCAATGTTCAGCAAGATCAACGTCGTCGGCCCCGACAAGCATCCGCTCTACGCTGCGCTGATCGCCGCGCAGCCCAAGGCCATCGCGGTTAACGACGTTCCTTTCGCGGAAAAGCTGCATGGCTACGGCATCGAGACCAATCCCGAGCCTGAGATTCTCTGGAACTTCGAAAAGTTTGTCGTCAGCCGTTCCGGTCAAGTGGTGAAAAGATTCGCTCCCGATACGTTGCCTGACGCTCCGGAGCTGGTAGCGGCTATCGAAGCCGAGCTCGCAAAGAACTAAGACTGGCCAAGACAGTCGGCAAGTCAATGGAGAAATTGAAAGTCGTAGTTTAAATTTCTCCATTGGCCGCTATACGGTCTTCGGCTCTTCGTTCGCTCCCGACGTTGTATCCAAGGGCAGGAAGAGCCGAAATACCGAACCGGCGCCGACCTTGCTGCGCACCATGATCTTCGAGTGGTGCTTGTCCAGGATTCCCTTAGATACCCAGAGCCCCAATCCTGTCCCCGCTTCGCCCTTCGTCGTCATGAATGGATGAAAGAGGCGATCCAGCGTAGCGGGGCTCATGCCTTCTCCGGTGTCCGCCACCGTCACGCTCACTCCCGCGCGTCCATCGCTGTCGGTCGCCGGCCGCACCGCGACGATCAGCCGTCCCTTATCCGGCAGCGCGTACAGCGCATTGCTGATCAGGTTGGTCAGCACCTGTTGAATCTCTCCGGGCAGGCACAGCACGGGAGGCGCGGGCCGATGCCGCCGTTCCAGGTTGATCTTGCGCACTTTCAGATCAGGCTCGTTAAAGAACAGCACCGACTCGAGTACATCCTCCAGCGACGTGAACGTCGGCTTGGTTCTCTGGCGATAGAATTTCAGGCTGCGCGCGGCGATGTGCGACAGCCGTTGCAACTCGCGATCCGCTACGTCCAGCAGGCTCCGCGTCGCGTCTGCGACGGTCTCATCCATCTTGGCGAGAAACAGCAGGTTCGTCACTGCTTCCAGCGGGTTGTTGATTTCGTGCGCGATGCTCGCAGCCAGCCTTCCCGCCGCCGCAAGCTGCTCGGAACCGCGCAGCGCATGCTCCGTTCGTTGCGCGAGAGTGGTGTCGCGCAAGTACAGAATCAACCCGCCTTCGTGATGCGGATAGAGCAGGAACTTGTACCATCTGTCAACGTCGTCGCCCTGGAAATAATGCTCGAACTCGACCTGTACCCGTTCCTCCATCGCCTTGCGGAGCTGCGTTTCCACCACGGTCTCAAGCAGCATGGGGTACAGCTCCCAAAGACTCTTGCCAAGATGTTGCTGTTCTGACTGAGCCGTAATGGCCGTCGCCGCGCGATTCATGAACGTCACGCGATACGCGCTATCGAACGTGCAAAACGCGTCAGGAAGATGCTCCAGCGCCTCCCAGGCAAACTGTCTGGCTTCGCCGATCTCCCTGCGCAGTTGCGACATCTTGATCTGCGCTTCAACGCGTGCGACAAGCTCACGCGCGGAGAAGGGTTTGGTCAGATAGTCGTCGGCGCCCGCTTCCAGCCCGCCAATGCTTGCCTCTTCGCCGGCTCGCGCCGACAACATGATCACCGGCACAGTCCGCGTCGATGGATTGCGCCGCAACGCCTCCAGAAGCGCGAACCCATCCATCTCCGGCATCATCACGTCCGTCACCACCAGATCGGGACCCGTGCGCATGGCCGCCTCAAGCGCCTGTTTGCCGTTCGCTGCGGGAATCACCTCGTGCTTCCAGCCAAGCAGATTGGTCACGTACTCGCGCATATCGGCGTTGTCATCGGCGAACACCACAAGGGGCTTGCGCTCCGCCGGCGCCGCGGTCTCGATCGCCTCGCCGCCGGCCTCTTCGACCAGATCCTCTTTCAGCCGGTCCTGGCCGAGCGGATCATGTCTGGGAAGCCATCCCAGCGCTTCCTGTACGTACGCCATAGCTGATCCCTGCGTGGCATGCGGTTTCGCTGCCGCGCTCGCAAGCTGGGCCTGCGGCAGATGGCTGTGTCCAAGCGGCAGAGTCACCGTGAAGCAACTCCCCACTCCCAGCGTGCTGTCGACGGTGATCGTTCCCCCGTGCATCTCCGCCAGCTCTTGCACCAGGGCCAGGCCAATGCCGCTGCCCTCATGGCTGCGCCGCCTGGCGCCCTCGATGCGATGAAAACGCTGGAACAGATGCGCAAGATCGCTCTCCGAGATGCCGGTGCCTGTGTCCGTGATCCGCAACTCCGCCGCGCCATCCCTCTCGGTCAGCGCCACTCGAATTGCACCGTCGAACGTCGACTTCAACGCGTTCGAGAGCAGGTTGAGAACGATCTTCTCCCACATCTCGCGGTCGACATAGACAGGCTCGGCGAGCGGAGGGCAATCCACAATCAGCTTCAACCCCGCGCGCTCCACCGCGGACCGGAAGATGCTCGCCAGGTTCACCGTCAACTGCGGCAGATCGGTTGCCTCGTATCTGGCTTGCGTGCGTCCCACTTCGATGCGGACAAAATCCAGAAGCCCGTTCACCAGCTTCAAGAGCCGCTGCGCGTTGCGCTGCACCATCTCCACGGTTGGTAACGAGAGATCCGTCTGCAAAGCCAGTGCATCCTCCACTGGCCCAAGGATCAACGTGAGCGGCGTGCGCAGTTCATGGCTCACATTGCTGAAGAACGTTGTCTTCGCGCGATCCAGGGTCGCCAGGCTCTCGGCGCGTTTGCGCTCATCTTCATATGCCTGCGCATTCATGATGCTCGACCCAATCTGTCCTGCGACTAGATCGAGAAACTCGCTGTAGAACGAATCGAACTCCCTATATGGATTCAGTGCTGTGATGAAGACGCCGACCGGATTCTCTTGTCCGGGGCGCGCCATGGGCACAATCCGCGCCCGCGTCGGCGCCTTTTCCCACGGCCCCGGGGGCAGAGCAGGGAACTGCGTCTGGAGGTTATCTACTGTGACCGCGCGCATGCTCTCCAGGACGTCGCGAAACGCCCACGCCGCCGGCTGTGCGTCAAGATTGACTGTATCTGCCGCGGCCGGATGACCTGCGCCGAAACCTGTGCGCGCAGCCAAGTAAAGCTCGCTTCCCCCTGCGCCCACCAGATATGTCAGCGTGCAGGGCAGATCCTTCTGATCTGTGAGGCCGCGCACGATCGCTGCGAATACATCGTCTTTGGTAATCGCTCTTGCCAGCTCCCCTGAAAGCATGCTCAGCGTGGCAAGCTGCCGCTCGCCAATCACCCGCACCGTGTCTTCGATGACCACGCACAGCATGCCGGAAACCTTGCCGCCTGCTTCCTCCAGCGGACTATAGGAGAACGTGTGGTACGTCTCCTCCGGATACCCGCTACGCTCCAGGATCAGCATCAGGGTCTCGTCCCAGGAAGCTTCGCCTGTCTCCATCACGCGCTGAATGCGTGGACCAATATCCTTCCAGATCTCGCTCCACACCTTAGCCGCCGGCCTGCCCAGGGCCCACGGATGTTTTTTCCCCAGGGTTGTTTTTGCGTAGGAGTCGTTGTAGAGAATCGTCAGCTCCGGTCCCCAGGCCATCCACATGGAAAAGCGGGAAGTCAGCAGAATGCGGACCGTGTTTTTGAGTTCGTTGGCCCAGCTCTTCATCGGGCCCAGAGGCGTCGCCGCCCAATCAAAAGCCTCGACGAGTTCGGCCATCCCCGTGGGCCGCGTCGGCGACTCAACTCCATTCGCATCCGCGCCGATCGCGCCTGAGATCTTGTCTTGCCTCACCTGCGCTCCCATGGCAACAAAAGACGACGCAGCCTGCGCTGTCTGATCGATCAGTCGTGCCGTCCCTGCCCTTAATTCTTATCAGGGCTTTGGTTCGTCGGAAAATCCTGAAAAATTGGATGCGAAAACATAAGTTACGGGTTGGCGCATCACCGTGATGTATCTCTTTCTATAGAGCCGCCTTGTGGCATGATCGGCAGGGCCAATGTATTCTCACCGCATGTCTGAAAATGCAACATCCGTCGGCGCCGCCAATCAGCTTGAACATTCGGCTTCTTCTTATTTGCGTTCGGCGCGTCATCAGCCGGTACAGTGGTTTCCGTGGAGCGAAGCAGCCTTTGCCCGGGCCCAGTCTGAGAACAAGCCAATCCTGCTGGACATCGGCGCCGTGTGGTGCCACTGGTGCCACGTCATGGACCGCGAGTCGTACGAAGATCCCGAACTCGCGCGCATCATCAACGACCACTACATTGCGGTGAAGGTCGATCGCGACGAGCGTCCCGACGTCGATACGCGTTACCAGGCCGCTATCTCGGCCATCTCTGGCCAGGGTGGCTGGCCGCTGACCGGATTTCTCACTCCCGATGGCCGTCCTTACTTCGGCGGCACCTACTTTCCGCGCGATGACCGCTATGGCCGCCCCGGCTTTGGCCGCGTGCTGCTCACCATGGCGCAGGTCTGGCGCGAGCGCCGCGACGAAGCCCTCGAATCGGCCGCCAGCGTCATGGCCGCCATCGAGCAAAACGAAGGCTTCTCCGGTCGTGGCGGCGAACTGTCTCTCGCCTTGGTCGACAAGCTCGCTGCATCCGCCATCGGCCAATTCGATCCTCGCAACGGCGGCTTCGGTTCGCAGCCCAAGTTTCCTCATCCCGCCGCCCTCGACCTGCTTCTCGAACTGGCCATCAATCGCGGTAACGAAGAGGCGCACAAAGTCTTCACCGTGACCCTCGACAAGATGGCCCACGGCGGGGTCTACGATCAACTCGCCGGAGGCTTTCATCGTTACAGCGTCGATGAGCGCTGGGTCGTGCCGCATTTCGAGAAGATGATCTACGACAACACGGAGCTGCTGCGCAACTACGTCCACGCCTTCCAGAGCTTCGTGCATGACGACTATCGTCAGACCGCCAACGAGATTATTGGTTGGCTCGACGAAGTCATGACCGATCGCGAGCGCGGCGGCTTCTATGCTTCGCAGGATGCCGACATCAACCTGGACGACGACGGCGACTATTTCACCTGGACCATGGATGAAGCCCGCGCCGCGCTTACCGTTGACGAACTTGCCGTGGCCTCAAACTATTGGGATATCGGCGAGCTTGGCGATATGCACCACAATCCGGCGCGCAACGTTCTCCATCGCAAATACACGCTGGAAGAGGTCGCGAAGCAAACCGGCAGGCCTGTCGCCGAAGTGAGCTCTCTGATTGCATCCAGCCATCAGAAGCTGCTCGCCGCGCGCATCCTTCGGCCGACGCCCTTCATCGATCGCACGCTTTACACGGCATGGAACGCGATGGCCGTGACTGCGTACCTCGAAGCCGCGCGTGTCCTGCGCATCGAGGCGCCGCGGGACTTCGCGCTGCTCACCCTGTCGCGCCTGCTTGCGCAAGCCTGGGACGGCGCCGATTCGCTTCAGCACGTCATCGCCTATCCTGACGCCGACGCGCCGGCCCAACCGATCGCGGGCATGCTCGACGATTACGCCTTCACCATCCATGCCTGCATTGACGGCTGGCTGGCTCGTGGCGAGATGCGCTTCTACGAAGCAGCTTTGAAATTGGCCGACGCCATGATCGCGCGCTTCTACGATCCCACCGCCAGCGCTTTCTACGACGCTGCGGCGGAGCAGGGAACAGCGCCCCTTGGCGCATTGTCCGCGCGCCGCAAACCGCTGCAGGATTCGCCCACGCCCGCCGGCAATCCCACTGCGGCCGCTGCCTTGGTGCGGCTCGAATCGCTCTCCGGCCGCAGTCAGTATCGCGAGGTCGCCGAAGATACGCTTGGCTCGTTCGCCGGCATCGTCGAGCACTTCGGCCTCTACGCCGGCAGCTATGGTTTGGCCCTCGAGCGCTTGCTCCTCGATCCCGTGCAGATCATCATCGTCGGCTCTGGCGCAGCCGCCGACAGCCTCGAAGCCACCGCAACCGCCGGCTTCGCGGTCAACAAAACAGTGATACGCTTCGCGCCGTCGCAGCTCGCCGGCAATCTTCCCGAAGCTCTGGCAGAGACAATCCTGCAGGTTCCAACTCCCGCCGGAGCCGAAGCCTGGGCGCTGGTCTGCCGTGGCCGCACGTGCTTCCCGCCGGTCACTGATGCCGAGGCATTGCTACGCGTCATAAGACAGTAAACAGTTGTCAGCGATCCTATCGGATGCCAGAAATGGTTCGCCCTACGCAGTTTTTTCGCGCTCTGACCGCGGATGCGTTGAGGCTGCCGTTCTGATCACTGACAACTGTTTACTCAACTCGTCTCCCCGCTGAATGGGTTCGTCTCCTGCGGCTTGATCGTCGTTGGATCGCGCTGCGTCGCCGGCTCGTGTTCGGCCGTCTGAATCCGTGCCGTCCCATGTGGCCCCGCAACCTCGCCTACAAACGAATTGAACACGCGGTTGGGATCGCCCGGGAGCATGTGGTTTTCTTCCAGCGCGATGCGTACCCGCCGCTGAAACTCGCGCATCGGCGCGTACTGCTGCGTGGCCTTCGTTTTGAATACCACGGGGAAGATCAACTGCGATCCCCTCATCGAATCGACGCCTAGAATCTGCGGGTCCGCGATGAACACATCGCGAAACTCCTTGCTCGTCCGGATATCGGTCGCGATGCCCGTCAGCAGTTGCAGAACCTTGTCCGGATTCGCCGAAAAGTCCACGCTTACGTTCATCGTCGCCACCGAATAGTCGACGCTCTGATTGGCGACCGTCGTGATCTGCGAGTTCGGCACCACATAGAGCGTCCCATCGCCTCCACGCACGGTCGTCTTGCGCAGAGTCATCAGCTCTACGGTGCCCGTCAGTCCGGCGATTGTCACCACATCGCCCACGTTGAACTGGTCTTCAATCAAAATGAGGGTGCCGTTCAGCATGTCCTTCACAATGTTTTGCGCGGCAAGGCCGATCGCTACGCCGGCAATCCCCGCCGAAGCCAGCAACGGCGCCAGGTTCACCCCCACCGCGTCCAGAAACTGCAGCCCGACGATGGCGCCGATGATCGCCAGTCCCGTCGTACGAATGACCCCGGCCAGTGTCTTAACCTGAGCCACGCGGCCGCGGCTGGCCGCATGCGCCTCGGCAATGCGGATCATCCTGACCGTAACGATGCGGAGCAATCGACTCAAAACAAAAGCGATAAGGACGACGCCGAGCAGGTGGGGCAATTTGGTCCGGACAAACTCCTGAACGTCTACGCCCCATTCGTCCAACACCTTCCCGAAGAAGCGATCCTGCGCCAGCAAACCAGCCAGCAAATCAACCCGGGAAGCCATCAAAAATGCCTGCATATACGAATCTCCTGGTTTCTATCTATACTGTCCGCAATTGTCCGCGCCAACGTCCGGTCGCCGCCTAGAAAAAGATGGGAATCGACTGAAAGCCCAAACGTCTTATCCTTAGCGCTAACGATATGCGCCGCTATTGTCGAGAGAGTTTGTAGAGAAGGGATCAGCAAGCGTGCTTACGACCTCGCATCGCAGCCACAATCGGAACCTCGGGCGCTACTTTCTGTGGCTTCCCATCTTCGGCCTGACTTGCGTTGTCACCGCACGCCCCGCCGGGCAGAACTTTCCCTACCATAAGGCGCCTGACTCTACGATTCCAGGAATGGCCGACGCGGATCCGGTCGCCGCCGCGCGGCAGATTCAAGCGCTGAACGCCGAACGCCAGAAATCGATGATCTCCGATACAGATAAATTGCTGAAACTAGCCAAAGAATTGAATAAGGACGTGGATAGTAACCCTGACCGGCTTACTCAAGGGGAATTGCACAAGCTGGCGGATATTGAGAAACTGGCTCGCAACGTGAAGGAGAAGATGAGCGTCTCTTTTATTGGCGGCCCCACGTATCAGGAGCCGTCGATTCCGGGGCAGCCATCAACGAATCCGTCGATGAATCCGATCGTCCATTAAGAACTCTAATCCCTTGCCCCTGACCGTTCAATCGGGCGGGAAAAACAAGGTAGTTGCTGGCATCGAAACCAATCGTGCATCGATCGTGCGATTGATACAATCAAAGGTGTTGTTGTACTAAAAAGACCCTCGGGAGTAAGGCGGATGGGACTTGCAGTATCCACAGCTCGCGTGCCGGCAGCAGAGCTTACTCCGCAGCAACTGATCGACATTTACCGCTTGATGTTCCTCTCCCGGAAGATCGACGACCGCGAGATCCTTCTCAAGCGACAGCAGAAGATATTCTTCCAGGTCTCCGGCGCCGGCCATGAAGCTCTGCAGGTGGGCGCGGCGCTCGCGCTTCGTCCCGGCTACGACTGGTTCTTTCCCTACTATCGCGATCGCGGGCTCTGTCTTGCGTTAGGGGTGACTCCCGAAGAGATGTTTCTGCAGGCCGTGGGCGCAGCGACCGATCCGGCCAGCGGCGGCCGCCAGATGCCGACCCATTGGAGCAGTCGTCCGCTGCACATCGTCAGCACATCCTCGTCCACCGCGACGCAGGTCTTGCACGCCGTAGGCTGCGCCGAAGCCGGGGGCTATCTCAGCCGTCATCCGGAAGCCGCAGCGAAATCCCACAACGATTACCGGGCTTTCCGCGATGTCGAATTTCACGACGACGAGATTGCTCTCACCTGCCTGGGCGAAGGCTCTACCTCGCAGGGCGAGTTCTGGGAGGCGCTGAATACCGCCTCCAACCAAAAGCTACCGGTCATCTTCTGCGTAGAAGACAACGGTTACGCCATTAGCGTGCCTGTCGAAGTGAACACGCCAGGCGGCAACATCTCGCGACTGGTCGCCAACTTTCCCAACTTCCACTTCGCCGAAATCGACGGCACCGATGCCGAAGTCTGCCTGCGCGCCTTCCAGGCCGCAGCCGCACATTGCCGCGCCGGGCATGGCCCTGCCTTTGTTCACGGCCACGTCATTCGGCCCTATTCGCACTCGCTGTCAGACGACGACAAGCTCTATCGCTCCGCCGCCGAGCGCGATGCCGATGCGCTGCGCGATCCCATCGCCAAGATGCAGATGCGCCTTCTGCGCGAAGGCATTCTCAGCGCTGACGAGATAACGGCCCTCGAGCAACAGCTCGATCGGGAAGTCGCCGAAGCAGCCGATCGCGCCCTGGCGGCGCCGTTGCCCGAGATCGCGAGCATTCCGCGCCACGTCTACTCCGAAGATCTCGATCCAACGCGCGCATCCATCGCTACCGAGCCCGCGAAGGGCGTCACTCCTCCGGGAAAGTCGGCCGCAATCAAAGGCAACGCGCCACGCACCATGGCCGACCTGATCAACGCCTGCCTGCATGACGAAATGGCGCGCGATCCGCGCATCGTCATCTACGGCGAAGATGTAGCCGACGCCAGCCGCGAATCGGCGCTGTCTGAAGTAAAGGGCAAAGGCGGCGTCTTCAAGCTCACTGCCGGCCTGCAAACAACCTACGGCGCCGAGCGCGTCTTCAACTCGCCCCTGGCCGAAGCCAATATCGTCGGCCGGGCCATCGGCTACGCCGTTCGCGGCATGAAGCCCGTGGTGGAAATTCAGTTCTTCGATTACATCTGGCCCGCCATGCACCAGCTCCGCAACGAGCTCTCCGTCATGCGCTGGCGCTCCAACGGCGAGTGGGGCGCGCCGGCCGTTATTCGGGTGCCCATCGGCGGCTATCTCACCGGTGGCGCCATCTATCACTCGCAGTGCGGCGAAAGCATCTTCACGCATATCCCGGGCCTGCGCGTTGTCTTCCCATCGAACGCTCTGGACGCGAACGGCCTGCTGCGCACCTCCATCCGCTGCGACGATCCCGTGCTCTTTCTGGAGCACAAACGGCTTTATCGCGAAGCCTACGGTCGTGCGCCCTATCCCGGCCCTGACTATGCCATTCCCTTCGGCAAAGCCAGGATCGTTCGTCCCGGCAGCCACATCACGCTCGTCACTTATGGCGCCGTGGTGCCGCGCGCTCTGCAGGCCGCCGAAAAGGCGCATCGCGAAAACGGCATCGACGTCGAACTCATCGATCTGCGCACTCTCAGCCCCTATGACTGGGAGGCCGTCGCGACTTCGGTCCGCAAGACCAGCCGCGTGATCGTTGCCCATGAGGATGTGTTGAGCTGGGGCTACGGCGCCGAGATCGCCGCGCGCATCGCCGACGAGCTGTTCGATGATCTCGACGCCCCAGTCCGCCGCATCGGCGCCATGGACACCTTCGTGGCCTATCAGCCGGTGCTGGAAGATGCGATCCTGCCCCAGCCCGACACGATCCTTAAGGCCATCCGCGACCTGCGGGCCTACTGAGCCGTCTTCGCGCGATCCGTTCTCGTTTTGTCCAGCTCTCCACGCAGCCGCTTGTTCTCTTCCTCCAGATCGTGCAGCCGTTTGCGGATCGGTTGCAGCATGGGCGCCAGTTCCTCTTCGCTGTAGCGCGGCGTGATGTGCTGCGGGCAGTTCCAGTCGAACCCCTCGACATGAATCAGCACGGCGCGCTCGGCCGGCGTTCGCTCGCCCTTCACGCGCAGCTTGGCGATCAGATCTTCTGAGGCCGCGTCGTTCTCGTGAATCTCCGCGCGGCCCAGAATCTTCAGCCGCACCTGCGCTGCATAATCCATCAGGAACAGCGCCACGCGGTTGTCGTGCCCGAGATTGCCGACGCTGATGTATTGCTTGTTGCCCCGCAGATCGGCGAAGCCCAGCGTCTGATTGTCGATGACGCGCAAAAAACTCTTCTGCCCGCCGCGATATTGGATATATGGCCATCCCGACTCGCTCACCGAGGCCATATAAAAGCCGTCGCGCGTGGCGATAAACTCCTGCTCGTCAGGCCCCAGCCGGTTTCCTGGATCGGGCGACTGCTCTACGCGCTCGTATAAGCGCCGGCTTCCGTGCTTGATCTGTTGTTGCTTGACCAGCGGCGTAAACGCAATCTCGGCAAAACTTCGTCCCATGGTTCTCCCCGAAGTCGATTGCGGTTATTTCGATTCAGTCCTTGGATTCAGGACTTGCCGTCTCTACCGTGCGCTTCAACTGCCCGCAGGCCGCGTAGATGTCGCGTCCTCGCGGCCGTCGCAAAAACACCGTTGCGCCCTCGTCCGCGAGCACGCGCCTGAACCGCTCCACCGCATTCGCTTCAGGCATTTGATACGGAATCCCCGGTCCAGGATTCCAGGCGATCAGGTTCACCTTTGCCGGAAGCCCGCTGCGCCGCACCAGCCGCGCCACTTCGTGAGCGTGCTCCGGCTGGTCCGTCACGCCGCCCAGCAGCACATATTCAAACGTCACCCGCTCGCGCGGCCGCAGCCGCACCTGCCGCACAGCATCCACCACCGCCTCAATCGGCCACTTGCGATTGATCGGCATCAGCTCGCTGCGCACTTCGTCATTGGGTGCATTCAGGCTGATGGCCAGCTTCGGCCGCACCTCCGGCGGCTCTTCGGCAAAACGCTCGATCCCCGGCACAATCCCCGATGTCGACACTGTCATCCGCTGCGGGCTGACGCCGACTTCGTTGACCAGCAGCCGCACCGCCGCCATCCAGTTCTCGTAGTTCAAGAACGGCTCGCCCATGCCCATGAACACAAGGTTCATGCGGTCCTTGCCGATCTCGACTTTCTGCCGAGCCAGCACCGAGACCACCTGTCCGGCAATCTCGCCCGCAGTCAAATTGCGTTGCAGTCCCAGCTTCGCCGTCAGGCAGAACTGGCAGTTCACCGCGCAGCCAATCTGGCTCGACACGCAGATTGTCGCGCGCCGCCATCCTCCGGCCTGCTTTGGCATCTCTTCGTCGCCGGCCTCGCTCCCATCGCCTGCCTCGCCGTCGTCACCTTCCGGCATCCAGACAGTCTCCACCGTCTGAGCCGGGGCAATCCCCGCCGGGCTGGAGCCCGGACATGCCACCAGGTAGCGTTCCGTCCCATCTTGTGAGACGAAGGTCTGGACGATTTGCGGCCTGCCTACACTCCATCCCTCCGCCGCCAACCGGTCACGTAACGTCCGGGGCAGGGTGGTGATCGAATCTACATCGGTAACCCACTGACGATACATCGCTTCGGCCAGTTGCCGCCCTCGCCACGCGGGCTCCCCGAGTTGGGCCATTTGCCCACCCAGCATCTGGCCATCCAAACCGAAGAGACGTCCGTCGCTTCCCTCGGCCGGGTGGTTGGTGTCTAATCGAATAAGTTGATTGGAGTGCGTGCTCACGGCTGGGTCTCAGCATAGAGCATTTCCGCCTGCCCTTCCATGTAGCCCACAGCAATCTGCTCCGTTGGCGACTTTCAGGAATCAAATCTACAGCGGCTTTTATTGCACTGCGCGTATCTCTCGCCTTGTGAGTGAACAGGTTTGAATTAAAGACAATGACAAATGAACGTAATCTTCGACGCACTGTTTTGCCCAACGGTCTGATTGTTTTGACCGAGCGCATGGAGCATCTGCGCTCTGTCGCGATGGGCGTATGGATTAAATCCGGCTCCCGCTGCGAGCCCGCCGAGACCAACGGCATCTCGCACTTCGTCGAGCACATGGTATTCAAAGGAACCCGTTCTCGCTCCGCCTTGAACATCGCGCGCGAGATGGATTCGATCGGGGGGAACCTCGACGCCTTCACCGGCAAAGAAACAATCTGCTTCACCGTCAAGTCGCTTGCCGAGCACGTGCCCATCGCTCTCGACGTGCTTGCCGATCTGGTCCTGAATCCGACCTTCGCCTCGGGCGATATCGAGCGTGAACGCGGCGTGATTCTGGAAGAGATCAAGATCGACGAAGATAATCCCGACGTGCTCGTGCACGAGCTGTTTACGCAGAACTTCTGGAAGGATCATCCGCTCGGCAAGCCGATTCTCGGCACAACCACAACGGTCGGCCGTCTGGACCAGAACAAGCTTTTCGACTATCACACCGGTCGTTTCCTTGGCGGCAACATGATCTTTTCGGCCGCCGGCAACCTGGAGCACGATCAGTTCGTCGAAGCAATGTCGCAGAAGTTTGCCGCTCTGCCCGCCGGCAAAGCGGCCCCGGAGGAACAGGCGCCCGAAGCCAGCGCGCGCATTGTGCTGCGCAACAAGAAAGCGCTCGAGCAGGTGCAGATCTGTCTCGGCGTACCCTCGCCTCCCATCACCGACGACAACCGCTACACGACGCTGATCCTCAATACCGTCCTCGGAAGCGGAATGAGCTCGCGCCTCTTCCAGACCATTCGCGAAGAGCGCGGCATGGTGTACTCGATCTACTCTGACCTCAACCCCTATCGCGACACCGGCACGCTCTGCATCTACGCTGGCACCTCGGTGGGCAAAGCTCTCGAAGTCGTCGACCTGATCCTTCTCGAGCTGCGCAAGCTCAAAGAATCGCCGCTCAGCGATGAAGAGCTGACCCGCGCCAAAGACCAATTGAAGGGCAATATCCTGATGGGTCTGGAAAGCTCGAACTCGCGCATGGCGAACCTGGCCCGCCAGGAGATGTACTTCCAGCAGTTCTTCACTGTCGAAGAGATTACCGCGCGCATCGACGCCGTCCAGGCCGACGCCGTCCAGGCCATGGCCCAGCGCCTCTTCGATCCCAATCGCATCGCCATCACCCTGCTCGGCCGCCTCGACGGCGTCAAGCTGACGAGGAAACAGCTCGTCTGCTGAAAAACAGTGATCAGTTGTCAGTGTTCAGTGATTAGAAGGTACTTTGCAAGCTTCGGACGGCGATGGCGTTCGATCGGAAACTGGCCACTGACCACTGTGAACTGCCTTACGAGCGTTCTCTTTCCCTTTCGCGTCCATACGTTGTAGCATTTTGTCGGACGGAACTGTGTGTTCCGCTCCCCTGCGAGGTTTCGAATCTCATGAGCGGCATAGTTCCTTCAATTGGCAAGCGGCGTAGCATCGGGCCCGATCGGAAGAAGAACGGTTTCACCCTGATGGAGCTGCTGATCGTCATCTCCATCATCCTCATCCTCATGCTGGTCGCCATTCCGACGGCGGGCAAGATCCGCAAGCATGCCAACGAGCTCTCCGCGCAGAAGTCGCTGCAGACCATTGAGCAGGCCGAGTCCATGTACGAGTCGACCTACCCCACCAACGGGTACGCCTGCACCCTTACGGCGCTTTCCGGAGATAACTCCGCCGGGCCACCCAGCGCAACCAGCGCCCAGATCATCAACGGCGAGCTGGCCACCGGCATCAAGTCCGGGTATCTGTTCAACATCACCAACTGCACCAAGTCGACGGCGAACAACACCGAACGCGTCACTGGCTACACCCTCACCGCGGTGCCGGCTACGGTCGGCCGCACCGGCGATCGGGGCTTCTGTCTCGAGTCGGGCGGCGTGCTTAAAGCCGATGCCGCGGGCGGTTCCAACTGCACCATCTCGGTGCAATGACGAACGACAGGGATCAGGGAATAGGGAACAGGGAACAGACCGGGCGCCTGAGTTATGTGGCGAAGCTGATGCCTTGTGCGTTCGTGCTCGTCATGTGCTTCTCGCGTTTGCTGTCTGCGCAGGACCAGCCCGCCCACGCCCTCGCACAGCTCGTCGACAGCCACTACAACAAGCTCCACTCTCTACGCGCGGGCTTTACCGAAAGCTACAAGGGCCTTGGCATCGAGCGTACAGAGAGCGGCACATTGCTCATGCTCAAGCCCGGCCGCATGCGCTGGGACTATGCACAGCCTGCAGGCAAACTCTTCCTGATCGACGGCAAATACGCCTGGTTCTACGCCCAGGGCTCGGCTCAGGTGCAGCGCATCCCCGCCAAGGAGCTCGACGACCTGCGCTCGCCCCTGCGCTTCCTGCTCGGCCATACCCAGCTTGAAAAGGAACTCGCCGGCCTGCGCCTCACCGGCCCGAACATGCTCGTTGGCCAGCCCAGAGGCCAGGAGAACCGCGTCAAGAGCGTTTCGCTCACCATCGCGCCCGCAACCGGCGCCATCACTGCAATCGCCATCGAAGAAGTCGACGGCGCTGTCACTGGTTTCGTCTTCACCGGCGAACAACCCAATGTCGCCATCCCCGAAAGCAGCTTCCGCTTCGCGCCGCCCGCCGGCGTGCCCGTGGTGGACGGCTTGCCGCCGGTATAAGGAACTCCCAGTTCTTAATTCACAGTTCTTCGAGCGAGTTCTGTTCTTGAGAAGAAAAACAACGAACTGGCGCCAGAGCCCTCTCGCCTCTTTCCCTGAGGCGAAATGGGAGGATTCCATGCCGCAAGCGCTGTCCGCAGCTTTCCTCGCGCTCTGACCAACTGCGGGGTCACGGTTTCGACGGGACAATTCAGAATGGCGGCGATTTCCTGGGACGAAAAACCTTCGTATTCGCGAAAGAAGACAATTTCGCGCAACTCCGTTGGCAGTCTCTGAAGCGCTACACGAAGATGCTCTGTCTCGCTTTGACACACGGACGGGTCGAGCGAGGTTGCGGAAGGCGCCACGATGTCGTTGCCGGGGTCGTCGTGACCCCTGGACTCATTTAATTGAGAATCGCGCTGCCTTCTCAACCAGATATCTCTCAGAACCGTGAAGAGCCAACGCTTCCCGTCGCTTGCTTGAAGTCTATCCATCGACTCATTGGCGCGAAGACAGGTTTCATGAACCAGGTTCTCTGCTTCAGCAAGATTGCGGACCAAGATCCGAGCGTAACTGTATAGTCTGTCGAGATACTCGATAACTGGCGCATCGAATTGGCGCGATCTTGTCTGGTTCCATGACATGATGACTCTCTCTCGACGAGTTTGCCTTGATAAAATCAGAACAACGGCTCGCCGCAGCTTTTTAGACTCACTGCCTAATCAGCGTACGAAAGTAAATAGCTTTTAGGTGTGACGTCGCCGTGGGGTTTCCGTTGAGATTCTGTGACGACCACCGTCACAGGCATTACAAAACCGCCAGATTCAACCGGCTCCGTAACTTACACACGATAGAGGCGACGCGCCTTACTGCATCTGAGCCTGCAGTGCGAGGACAGTGTAGGCAGATGAAGTCCTTCAAGACCTTTCGCCTGGATACGGCAAACCATCTTCTCTACCGCGATGGAGATCGTGTCCCTTTGGCGCCAAAGGTCTTTGACCTTCTCGCCTATCTGGCCGACAATCCTGGGCGGCTCGTGAGCCAGGACGAAATTCTTCAGGCTTTGTGGTCGGAGACATATGTCAATCCGGAAGTGCTTAGAAAATACATTCTGGAGATCCGGAAAGCCCTGGGCGACCGGGCGGAGCAACCGGAATTTATTGAGACTCTGCCCAAGCGCGGCTACCGTTTTATCGCTCCCATTACAGACGAAGATTTAGTCGAGGCGGCCGAGGCGCCCGCTCCGCTTGAGACAGAGCGCGCGCCTGAAGATCCGATTGAACCCCAAGCAGTCGCTTCCGAACCCGGAAGCGCTTTGTCCCAACGCCTGGGAAAGCTAGCGCTTGTATCGATACTGGCCATTGTCGTCGCAGCAGCCATAGCCGGGTACTTTCTGATCGCTCGACGCGGCGCCAACGCTGCCTCGCCGAAAAGCGTTTCCATCGCAGTGTTGCCCTTCACTGACACCAGTGCGGCCAACGACCAGGAATATTTTTCGGACGGACTTGCCGAGCAGCTCATTAACGATCTGGCGAAGTCGCCAGGCATAAAGGTGATAGGACGGTCATCGGCCTTTCAGTTCAAGGGGAAGAACGAGGACGCGCGCGTTGTGGGACGAAAACTCGGAGTGGCGAATGTGCTCGAGGGAAGCATTCGCCGCGACGGCAACGAGGTGCGCATCACGGCGGAACTAATCAAGACCGAGGATGGCTTCCAGATCTGGTCGCAGACATACGATCAGGAGATCAAGGACATCTTTGCGGTGCAGGATGAGATCGCGCAATCCGCTACCGAAGCGCTGCAGGTGAAACTCGTGGGAAGCAACGGGCAGCCATTTGATTCGACGACTCGCAGCACAAATCCAGAGGCATATCAAGCCTACTTGCAGGCGGAGCACTTCAGGGCGCGGGGACAGAGCAAGGAAGACCTGGGGAAGGCGCTCGCCTATGCCGACCAAGCGATCCAGTTGGATCAGAAATATGCGCCGGCATGGGCTTTGCGCGCGGTGCTGCAGGACGCGGAGGCGGCGTTCGATTTCGTTGATCCGGCAGAAGGATTTCGAAGGGCTCGTAATGATGCGGAGCGAGCGCTCGAACTCGACCCTAACTCTGCCTCGGCGTATCTGGCGTTAGCCTCGACGCAACTCAGGCACGACTGGGATTGGGATGCCGCCGCCATTTCTCTTCGCAAAGCTGCAGCTTTAGAACCGGGCGATGTCGAAATCATTCGCACCCAATCGAGCCTAGCCAGGGTATCGGGCAATCTCGACTTGGCGATTAAGCTTACAGAGCAGGCAGTCGCGCTCGACCCACTTCGCACCAACTCCCATCTGTATCTAGGACACTTGATGTTCGTGGCGGGCCGGTACGACGACGCCCAGCGTGAGCTAGGAAAAGCTTTGGAACTGAACTCCCAGGCGGCTTATATCCATCTTACCCTCGGCCAAATTCTCCTGGCCGAGAAGAAACCGCAGCAGGCGCTCACGGAATTCGAAATGGAGCCTAGCGAGTGGGGAAAACTGATGGGACAGGCATTGGCTTATCATGCGCTGGGCCGTCCACAGCCTTCCGATGCAGCTCTGACCAAACTCATCGCCACACATGGTCAGGATGCGGCCTTTCAGGTCGCTCAGGTCTACGCGTATCGTGGCCAGCCTGATAAAGCGTGGCAATGGCTGGAGCGCGCCTACCAGCAACGCGATTCGGGTTTGCCTAGCATCAAGACGGAGCCGCTTCTGGAATCGATGCGCCACGACCCGCGATATGCCGGCTTTCTCGAGAAAATGCACTTGCCGAAATAGCGAGCAGTTCTCAGTGTGCATCCTTGCCAAAACTGTGAACTGCGAACTAGGAACTGAAGCTCTGCGTCACTCGTAGCGCAATGCTTCGATCGGATCAAGATTCGCTGCGCGAATCGCTGGAATCATTCCGCTCACAAGCCCGGTCACAATCAGAATCACGCTGGCGACAACAACGGATGTCGGCGAGATGATCAGACGGATGTCGGCCGATTCGGCGTTGGTGGCCAGCGCGCTGTAAAACGTAATGCGACCCACCAGCGCGGAGACGAGATAGGCGAGCGCGATGCCGGCCGCTCCGCCCACAATGGTGATGGCCAGCGCCTCGGCTAGAAACTG
>DATHNJ010000110.1:0-4738 GCA_035486155.1 Occallatibacter sp.
AATCCGCTCTCGATTCCGTGAAAGAACCAGTGAAACTGTACAACTGTGAACCACAGCCCGAGCCTGAGCTCGACAGGAAGACCCTCGACCGCCTAGCCCTCCAGCTCCGCCTCAAAGCCGACCGCGCCGCGGCGCAAAGATCTCTCCTCGACCCTGATTCCCGTCAACCGGTCGCGATCTGCGCCACCATGGGCCCCCAGGTCTCGCCGCCGGGTCCCAGGAACCGGTCTCGTCACTGGGGTGGTTAGACGCCTGGGAAAGCAAAAATCTAAGCGCCGCGCATTGTGCCCAACCCCGGCCCAAAGGCGCCATTTCGACCGTACAAGGAGTGTGATACCCTTCGCTTAAAAATAGGCATAGGAATGCATTTGGATGAGTTCGACCGACCTCATAAAAGAAGATTCACCTGCAGCTTCGCTAAGTAGAATCTCCTCCTCGATCCGGCAAATCCCCGCGTTGGATCTGCTCATCTCGTGCGCCATCTCGCTGCCCCTCGCTTCAACCACAGCTCTCGAGCCGGCCTATCACGACGGCGCAATCTTCATGTACGTCGGAGAGATGTGGAGACGCGGCCTGATTCCCTATCTCCAGGTCTTCGATAACAAGCCGCCCGGCATCTTTTTTGTCACGGCTATCGCGTCGGCCTTTCCGCATTCCTTCTGGATTCTTTCATTCATCCTATTTCTGTTCGCGATGGGCTGTATCCTCTCCGTGAAAAAGACCCTGCAGATCGCAGGAGCCCCAGAGCGAACTGTTTTTTGGGGCACGATCGCAACCGCCCTCATCGTCAACCTGCGGTATTACGGCGCAGGCAGCAGCATAACCGAACCCTACATGCTGGCGCCGATGGCCGCGAGCATGTGCGCCTTCGCCTACGCCCTTCGCTCCGGCAAGCTTCGCTACGTCTTTCTAGCCGGCGTTTGCTCAGGAATCGCCTGCGCCTTCAAGCCCTTCGCCCTCTCCGTATTCGCGGCGCAGGTCGTCTTCGTCATCTTCCACCACGCGCCGCCTTCAGTTTTCCCGGGCAAAGTGCGCGCAATCTTAGGCTCGATCCTCGCCAACATCGCAGGAGCAGCCGCCGCTTGGGCGCCCATCTTCGCCTACTTCGCCTTGCACGGCGCCTTGAAGCAGATGCTCGACGCATCGTTCTTCTACAACTTGCACTATGGAATGGCTTCGCAGCCCAAGCCGCTCGAACTGCTCACCAGCGTCGCTGAAAACCTGGTGCCTCTTTCCAGCACGCTCGGCTGCATCTTCATCGGACTTGTAGCGCTGCGCAGACAGCCCTCGCGAACTCCCGGCAAACGCAGCGCGCTATGGGATCTCACGCTGCTCTGGTTCGCATTCAGCCTCGTGCTCGTCTTCATGGCGGGCAGAGGATACAGGCACTACTATCTTTCCTTGACTCCGTCCCTGAGCGTGGCCGCAGCTCTGGTTCTCTGGTCATTGGAAGACCTCGAAATCGCGAAGAATCTGCGCCTCGCCTTCTACGCGCTTCTGCTCTCCCCGATCGTCATGACGCAGCTTCCTGTAGTTGCCGAAGTCGTGCATGACTACAACGCCGCCGCACACCATAGCCATGACTCGATTCCTGTCGAAGTCGCCGCCACCGAGCTCAAACGCATTGCGCCATCTTCAAGCACTGTGTTCGTGTGGGGCTTCGAACCATGGATGCTCTCTGACACTCATCTGCGCAGCGCCTTTCGATTCCCCACAGCGCAGTACATCTATGACTCGCCGCGCGCCTATGACGTAGTCGGCCGCGAAATTCTGAGCGGCATGCAGACCACGCCTCCGGATTTTGTGGTCCTCACGCCCTGGTTCTTCAACATGGGCTGGCCGCATCAATCCGACCCGGTGCAAGACGAGTTCATGGCGATCGTTCACAAGTCCTACGCCAAAGTATGGGAGAAAGATTCTTTCAGCTTATATAAGCGCAACTAGTGTCCTGAGTCTGAGATTCATGCACAAATGCTGTCATCCCGAGCGTTGGCGCCTCGCGCGAACCTCCGCCTGGACGGCAAGTCCTATCCCGGCCCGACAAACACCTCTGGCCGTGAGTCCACGCTCTCGCGAGAAAGCGCCACAGCCATCAACAGTCCCGCCGCCATAATCAGCACGCTGCCGCCGATCATCCACACCGTCGGCGTCTCGCGCCAGATCAGCCACGTCACCAGCGCGCCCGTCACCAGCTGCGTGTAATGGCACTGCGACACGTGCACCGGAGAAGTGCTCTGCAGCGCCACAAAGAAACACATGCTGCCGAAGGCGCAAAAGATTCCCATCGCCGCCAGCGTCGCTCCGAGCTTTAAGTTCACCGGCTCGGCATGGATCGTCAGCATCAGCAGCGCGCCGGTCGCAGCCTGCACCACGCCGGAGAAAAACGTCAGGCTCTCCGGCGTCTCAGTACGCATCAACACACGCGACCACACCATGTTCGCCGAGAAGCACAGCACGCAGATCATGCACGCCGCATAGCCGATCCAGTCGCCCGGTCGCGCCGCGCCGAAAGGATTCACCGCAATCACCACGCCCGCAAATCCGCCGAGCACCGCAACGATCTTGCGCCAGCCCAGCCGCTCGCGCAGAAAAATCGCGGCCAGTAGCGCCGTCGCCATCGGCGCCAGAAACACAAGAATGTAGAAAAGCGTAAGCGGCAGATGCCGCAGCGCGATCACCACGCAAAGATTGTTCGCGAAATCCAGCCCCGACCGCACAAACTGCCGAGCCGGACTCTTCGCCAGTAGCCCGCGCGGCTTGCGCTGTAAAAATCCGCGCGCAGCCAGAGCAATCGCCAACGCCAACCCCTGGCAAGCCACAATCTCATACGCCGGCAGCCGCGAGTTGCCGGCCAGTTTCATGCTCGTGTCCGCAAAGACCCAGAACGTGAAGCCTGCCAGAGCCAGTCCGATCGCGCCAAAATGCGAAGTCCTGGGATGCGAAACACGAGACTTCATCAATCGCGACGACCGCTCAGCGCACAGTGCATATCTACAAGACTACCCGGTCGGCGCACTCGATTCACGCGCGCGAAACCACCGGCTCCGACGCATGCGGCGTTCTAACCCAATGCAAAATCGAAAAGACGCTCGCCGCAACACAGAACACGATAAAAGCAGCCATCGTCCACTCAAACGGCGCAGACTGCGCGATGCGCAGCACCTCGCGCCCAAAACGCA
Organism: Occallatibacter sp.; assembly: GCA_035486155.1. GTDB lineage: Bacteria > Acidobacteriota > Terriglobia > Terriglobales > Acidobacteriaceae > Telmatobacter. The sequence continues at coordinate 3,180 of DATHNJ010000110.1, forward strand.
TCGCCAGCAAAGCCAACAACGTAAACCGCACCAGCCGCGCCGAGAAGTTCATCGCCAGAATCCGCCAGATGGGATATCCCAGCGCCGCGACGCCTGCGATCACCGTTGTGAACGGAAACGGCGGCGGCGCAAGTCCTCCGATGGCGACGGCCATGCCTGCATGTTTGCCGACGTGCCTCTTCACGCGCTCGAAGCTGCGCTTGCCGGCGAGCCGCGAGAATCCTTCTTCGCCGAGCTTGCGCGCCACGATCGCCAGAATGAATGCCCCGATCGTCGATCCGATCGCGGCCATCACAACATAGCCAATCGCGCGACGCGGATGAGCCGCAACCAGGCCAACAACGACCAGGTCGTTGCCGAACGGCAAAATCAGGAACGACGAATCGAGCGCGCCCATCACCAGCGGCCCGAAGTACCCGAGATGAAAGATGAAGTGCAGAAGCGGTCGCAGGAATCTCACAGGTTTCGCTTACCTCCCATGCAGGCGTCAGATCATTGGCCGCTATCAGTAAGATTCAGAATTCGCCATCCGAAGCCGCCTCCGCCTCGTGAGCATTCTTGCTTACTTATACCCAGTGGGGGTATAGTACAACCATGTTGCAGGCGATTTCCCGCCTTGCAGGAGAACTATGAGCATCGAATCCGCACAAGAACCTCCAAGTACCTGGAGTTCCTTCCTGTGCCGCGAAGTGCGCTCTGGAATCCGCCTCTAGCCCGGCTATCGACGATTCCCGCCCCCGCTCTTCACGACACGCGACCCGTGAATTGAGCGTGTGAGCCGCTGCAATCTAAAGCTTGGACTCACCCTCCCGAACCAGCAGCCCGTTTGCGCCTGTCTCGGCCCGACCTGCGTTATGGCAGGACGGACCCTGAATCCGCGTACCCGCTGCGCGAGGAGGAACCATGAACAACAAACTGCATTTGGTCCCGAACCCTGTTTCTCTCGCCTGCCGCTGGATGCCTACGGGCGATCCCAGAATGCCGCTGGCTTGCGTTTGGATGGAGGCGAAAGCGCCGCAAGCCCCCAAAACCGCATCCTCCACGAATGCTCCGGGGAGGATGCATCTATGCGCGTAGCCGAAACCAAACTCGACGCCGCCAAGCAGCCATCTCAGGGCATTGCGGTCCGCCGCTCCTGGCAGAAGCACATCCTCACCTTCCTCATGGTCTTTGGCCCTGGCCTGATCGTGATGGAAGCCGACAACGATGCCGGCGCTGTTTCCACTTACATGCAGGCAGGCGGCCAGTACGGTCTCCATCTTTTGTGGACGCTGATTGTGCTTCTCCCCATCTGCTATTTCGTACAGGAGATGGTCGCGCGATTGGGGATCGCAACCGGCAAAGGCCATGCAGCGATGATTTATGAGCGCTTTGGAAAATGGTGGGGTCGGTTCTCGCTCATCGATCTTCTGGCCGTCAATTTCCTCACGTTGATCACGGAGTTTGCGGCAATTTCCATGGCGCTCAGGGCATTCGGAATCAGCCCCTACGTCTCCGTGCCTGTATCGGCCCTTGGGCTTACGTTGATGGTTGTTACTGGGAGCTATCTGCGCTGGGAG
>DATHNJ010000111.1:0-3868 GCA_035486155.1 Occallatibacter sp.
CGCCAAAGTGAGGGTGCTTTCCTTCGCCCGTTTCCGCAGAGATCCAGCACTCGTGGTTCGGATAGCGGAAGAACTTCCTGTAGCCGAAGTCGCGGCCCAGCAAGCCGAACTTCCAGAGGTGATAGGCGATGTCTTTGCCGACATAGGTTACGGTGCCGTTGGAGCGGACGATGACCTTTGCGTCTTCGTCCGGGTACTTCGTTGCGTCTTCGTCTTGAGCGTTGTCGTCGGGGACGACCGCATCGTTCTTATCGGCGCCGGGACGCGTCATCACCCAACAGCCCTTGTTCTTGCCCTCGGTCTCGAAGTAGAGCACGCCGGTCTTCTTGAGCTGCTCGAAAGCCAGCGCCCAGAAGTTGAGGTGCAGAATCTCGCTCTCGCGCGGGAGGAAATCGTACTCGATGTCGAGGCGCAGCATTGTTTCAAGGTGCCGCTTGAGAACGGCTGTCGAGATCAGCTCGGCGACTTCGGCGGTCTCGTTGCCGCCATGCTCGATCTCGTGCAGCGTGGCATAGCGCAACTTCTTGCGCGCCTCATTCTCCGCATCAGTACCACTCGCGTACCACGACGACGTGCGCGCGTAGAGATCCCAGCAGAAGTAATCGATGGCGTCGGCGAAATCTCCGCTCTTCGCGAAACGGCTCTCCCTGTCTGCGATCAGCGCGCGAACTTCTGCGAGCGATTTGCCTTCGAGATGCAGAAACCCAACGACCACATCGGCTACCTGAACGCCGGTGTTGTCGATGTAGTTCTGCACCGTGACTTGCTGGCCGGCGGCGCGCAGCAGGCGCACGAATGTATCGCCGAGGATTGCGTTGCGCAGGTGGCCGACGTGCGCGGCCTTGTTGGGATTAATGCTTGTATGCTCTACGAGCGCCTTCACGCCCGAGGGCGGAACCGCAAGTCCCTCGCCGACGGCAACGCTCCGCACAGCTTGAGCGCGATCCAGGCGCGCGTTGATGTATCCGGCGCCCGCGACTTCGAATGCGGCGAAGCCTTCGACCGACCCAAGCGCCGAGACCAGCTCCTGCGCAATCATCTTGGGCGCCTTACGCAGCGAGCGCGCCAGTTGCAGCGCGATGGGCGTCGCCAGTTCGCCGAACTTGAGCTCAGGCGGCGTTTCCAGCGGAATATTTTCGACGGATAAGTCGTACTTGGCCTTCAGCGCTTCGCGAATGCGCGCTTCGAGCCTCTTCTGCAGTTCCAGATACACGTGGGAGGGCCTTCAGGAAACCTTGATTTTGCAAGGCAATTTTATCATTGCGTGAGGCGAGCCCTCCATCTGCGTCGATAACGAGAAAGCCGCATCAATGGCTCATGCCGTAAGATAAAAGGGATCGCAACCGACGCATCTTCTCATCGTTCGCATGCCCGACCAGACTCCTGCACAGAACCGTTTTTACCTGACCACGCCGATCTACTACGTGAACGCACGGCCGCACCTGGGCCACGCCTATTCGACGATCGTGTGCGACGCCATTGCTCGCCGCAAGCGCGCCATGGGCATCGAGACATGGTTCTTGACGGGCACGGATGAGCACGGACAGAAGATTGAGCGCTCGGCCAAGCAAGCCGGCCGCACGCCGCAGGAGTTCGCCACGGCCATCGCCGGCGAGTTTCGCGCGCTATGGGATCGGCTTGGACTGACCTACGACGACTTCATCCGCACCACGGAGCCGCGCCACGTGCGCGGCGTGCAAAAGCTGTTTGCGACGCTGCGCGACAAGGGCTACATCTACAAAGGCTCGTACACGGGCCAATACTGCGTCTCGGACGAGGCGTGGGTCGATGTGGCGCCCGGCGCGCCATGCCCCGACTGCGGGCGCATCACGGAGACGGTCAGCGAAGAGAACTACTTCTTCAAATTATCTGCTTTTGAACGCAAGCTGCTGGAGTTCTACGACGCCAATCCGGGATTCATGCAGCCGGAGTCGACGCGGCGCGAGGTGATTTCGTTTGTGCGCAGCGGGCTCAAGGATCTGTCGGTAAGCCGCGCCAGCTTCACCTGGGGCATTCCCGTGCCCGGCGACGAGAAGCAGGTCGTCTACGTGTGGCTTGACGCGCTGGCGAACTACATGACTGCTCTCGGATACGGCTCGGACGCGCCCGAGGATCAGGAAAAATTCGCGAAATTCTGGCCGGCAGACATGCATCTGATCGGCAAGGAAATCAGCCGCTTTCACTGCGTCTACTGGCCGGCGTTCCTGATGGCCGCGGGCATTCCTGTGCCGAAATCGGTGCGAGCCAACGGGTGGCTGCTCTTCGATCAGGGCAAGATGTCGAAGTCGCGCGGCAACATTGTGCGCGCCGAGACCGTTGATACGGTGTTAGGTTCTGATGCGTTGAGGTACTTCCTGCTGCGTGAGATTCCCTTCGGGCAGGATGGGAATTTTACTTTCGACGCTCTGGTGCAGCGGTACAACGGCGACCTGGCCAACGGCTACGGCAACCTCGTGAGCCGCGTGGTCAACATGGTGCACAAGTACCTTGGCGGGGTTATGCCGGACGCTGGCCCGGAGACAAGCGCCGAGACCGCTTTGCGCGAACATGCGGCGCAGGCAATTACGGCGTTTGGTCCGGCGTTCGACGATCTGAGCTTCTCTGAGGCGCTCAAAAATCTCTGGCTTCTCATCGCCGAAACCGACGGCTATCTCACCGCCAACGCGCCTTGGAAGAAGCCGGCTGACCGCGCCGAAGACGACCACCAGAAACTTCAGGCGCGCGTGCTGGCAACAGCAGCCGAGGCCATCCGCATCATAACGGCGCTGGCGTATCCGATCCTGCCCGAGGCGGCAACCAAAGTCTGGCGCCAATTGGGATTGGGGGAGATTGCGGACGCAGCGAAGCAATCGTTCCTCACGGATCTGAAGTGGGGCGGATTGAAGGCCGGAACTAAATTCAGCGAACCCGCGCCGTTGTTTCCGCGCGCGGAGAAAGACGCAGTCGAACGTATGCAGAATCTAGAAGACGAAAACAATCGCAGCGCTGTTGAGGCCGCGAGCCAATCAGCTAGTAAGAAACAACCCGCCGCGCCGGCGCCGCCAACTGCGTCGCCCTCCGTTGCGCCTGTCACGTCGACGGACCTCGACGAGGTGAAGGCCAACGAGAACCTCACGCCAACCACGGCGGCCTCACACCATACGCAGAAGCAGGTCGAGACGACCAAGGTGCATCAGGTCCCGGCCGATGTTTCGAGCAGCCGGTTGAGCACGACGCCTACGACCGAGCCCAGCGTAAACGACGAGAAAAAGCCAAACCCTAGTGCGGCGCCGCAGCAGGCTGAAGCCATAACGGCCCAGCCTGAGCACATCACCATTGACGATTTCGCCAAGGTGGAGTTGCGGGTCGCGCAGGTGCTCGTGGCGGAACGCGTTCCCAAGGCCGACAAGCTGCTGCGTCTCGAAGTCGACCTGGGCTATGAGAAGCGGCAGATTCTGGCCGGCATCGCGCAGTACTACGAGCCGGAGAAGCTCATCGGGCGCAAGATCGTGATCGTCGCCAACCTGGCGCCGCGCAAGATGCGTGGCCTCGAATCAAACGGCATGCTGTTGGCGGCTTCGCTGCCAGAGGGAGCGCCGGTGCTGGCCGGATTCCTGGAAGAAGTTCCGCTGGGCGCACGTCTCAAGTAGCGATTGCATCGAGTGGGCCTCTAAGCAAATTGTGCCCGACTACGACCGCCCCAACCGGAGGCCGCTTTGCTCATCGACTCTCACGCCCACCTCGACAGCCCGCGCTATGCCGAAGACCGCGAAGCCATGCTTGCGCGCGCGTATGAAGCCGGCGTCGGTGCAGTGCTCTCGATCGGCATTGGCGAAGGGCCGGCGGAGATGCACCAGGCGCTTGACCTGTGCCGCCAGTTCAATGGCCG
>DATHNJ010000112.1:0-4956 GCA_035486155.1 Occallatibacter sp.
ATCTGGTTGGCCGCAGAACAGGCGAAATTGGCATTCGCATGGCGCTGGGCGCAAGACGGCCAGAGGTAGCTTGGCGGATCATGCGCGAGATCGGCCTATGGATTCTCGCCGGCATAGCGCTTGGCATCCCCGTCACCCTCGAAGGCGGACGACTGGTGCAGAAGATGCTCTATGGGCTGAGCGGGACCGATGCGTTGAGTTTTTCGATCGCGGTCGCAACTTTACTGAGCTCGGGTTTGCTGGCCGGCTACCTGCCGGCCCGGCGGGCCTCACGGATCGATCCGGCTGTTGCTTTGCGGAATGAGTAAAAAACCTGCTCAGTTTTTTAACGGATCGCGCTAGAACTGATTTGAACGAATGCCAACCGTCGAAACAGTCTATTTAGGAATGGCAAGCTGGTCTACCTGAATCGCAGGCTGGAACCGCTTCGGCGGCCGCTCCGCCGACTGTTGCCGGCAGAGCAAACGGACACGGCTTGCGCTTACTGGTAAGAGGGCGTACCACTGCCAACCCACTCGCCCGGTTATAACGGGCATCCGTCAACACCAGCGCCGGCCGCCGCTTGGCCAGTTCACGCCCGATCTGTGGATCGCCAGGAAGAGTAATTTCCGGAGGCGGTTAACCGGCCGAAAATTCTCTATAGAGATCGAGGATAGACTGTGGGGACTGTGCCGTTAATATTTTAAAACTGATAATCGCGCAGATGCGGGCGAGATAGGAAGACGATAGTGGCCATTTCTCCAGACCGCTCAAAGCGGCCTCTCCTTGTCACTTTGATTGCAATCTACCAGTTCTCTATCGGATGCGCAGGCCTGATCTACTTCGCTCAGACCTGGAGGCAACACGGAGGTGATGGGAGGGCTCTGTTGATTGATAATCCCTTCTCATATGCGCTTCCCGTGTTCAGTGCGGTTTCATTCGTGATTGGTGGCGGTGTTTGGCGGCTACAACCATGGGCAAGGCATGTCTTGATCGGCACAACAGGGCTGGCAATCGTCCGAGGGCTAACGCGGCACGCAATGGGAGCTTGGGTTTTTCAGACCCAACGTGCGATTGCTCCGTTTATTGTCATCGATCTGATGATATGGTTTGCGCTAATGTACTACCCAGACATCGCGGCCGTCTTCGGCGAGAGAAATGAAGAGGACACTTGGTAGATGTCGCAGATGGTCCGGTCGCGGCTTTGACATTGAGAACGAGTTCTGGCACAACCGAAACCGCTGTCGCCTCGTGATCGATCAAGACCTCGAGAGGTCCTGCAACTTCGTTCGCTCACAACCCTTGAGATTCAGCTAATAGCCTTCTGCCTGGGATAAGGAATCGGTTTTTCTTGACACCTATCGCAATCCGCAATATACTTATCACAGATTGCGATAGGAGCTGTACCAAACCGAAAGGGTTCACCATCGCAACCCATGAAGCTCGGCGAGAAAATCCGCTACCTGCGCGAGGTCGAAGGCAGCCTCAGAGGGCTGAACCGCGCAATGAGCCAGCAAGAGCTGGTGCGCGCCATCGATGCCGAAACCGGCTCGAAGCTCAGCCAGAGCTACCTCTCCCAGATCGAAAGCGGTGCGCGCCCCCACCTGACCAACACCACGCGGCAACTCCTCGCGGGATTTTTCAAGGTCCACCCCGGCTATCTGGTGGACGACCCCGACGGCTACTCCCCCGAGTTGCAGAGCGAGCTGCGCAATGTGGAAGACAAGCTCGACCTGTGGCTGGTTTCAGGAGCGGAGCGGTTTCGCCGCGACCCGGAGCTGAAGCAGGCTCTGCTTGCCCTTGCGCGCCACGAACAATCGCGCGAGTGTCTTCTGCTGCTGGAAGCAATTCTGGAAACTCCAGGATTGATGCCGCGGCTGGCTGAGGTGTTGCAGAAGCAGGGATCAGAAGTCAGGGATCAGGGATCAGGACGAAAAGCAGGTTCGACCCATCGGGAGTCTCCTTCGAGCAACAAGGACGGCAAAGTTCAGGGATCAACCAAGCGCACACGGTAAGACACAGGAGCGCACATATGAACTGGGAATCCTTTTATCTGATCTGTTTTCTGGTGGGCCTTGGGTTAAGCACGCTGTCGCTGTTCGGCGTGCTGGGTCACTTCGGCGGGCATGTGCACATGCCGCATGTCGGCCATGTGCATGCGCCGCAAACGCTGCCCGGCGCGGCGCATCCAGCCGCGTCCGGCCCGCGCGCAGGCGGCGCCAACGTCCCCTCAAGCGTGCCTTGGTGGAACGCCTTCTCGCTGATGATCTTTCTCTGTTGGTTTGGCGCGGCGGGATACCTGCTGACGCGCTATGGAAGCTTTGTTGCGCTGGTCGTTTTAGTGCTGGCCGTCGTGTGCGGCTTTGCCGGCGGCGCAATTGTTTTTCTCTTCCTGACCAGGGTGCTGTTGCCGCATGAGCGCGAGCTCACCGCGGATGAAACCGAAGTTGTCGGCGCCGTGGGGCGCATCTCGTCGACCATTCGCTCCGGCGGCGTCGGAGAGATGGTGTACGAACAACTGGGCGCACGGCGATCCGCCCCGGCGCGCTCCGACGACGGCGAACCGATTCAACAACAGGAAGAGGTCTACGTCGTGCGCTACGAAAAAGGAATCGCCTACGTAAGGCGCTGGGAAGAAATCAGTGATCAGACGTCAGTGGTCAGTGATCAGATTCCCGGCGCTAATCGCTGACTACTGACAACTGTCCACTGACCACTGAGGTCCCAATGACGAACTCGACCGTGCTGATTACCGACATGGCCATCCTGGTGGGAATCTTCCTGCTGGGCTTGCTCGCCAAGTTGTTTCCGAGGAATGGCCGCAACAGCGGCCACAAGCAGTAAAACCATCAACCCATACTCTCTCGGGCGAAGGGCCGGGAAAGCAATGACGAACCAAATTGTTCTGATTGCCGGACTAGGACTGTTGGCGTTGATTTTTCTGATGGGCATTCTGGCCAGGATGTATCGCAAGGCCGGGCCCAACGAGGCCTTGATTGTATATGGATTCCGCGGTCCCCGCGTCATCAAAGGCCATGGCACTGTGATCTTTCCCATGGTCGAAAACTGCCGCGAGCTCTCGCTTGAACTGATGAGCTTCGACGTCGCGCCGCAGCAGGATCTCTACACCAAGCAAGGCGTCGCGGTCACCGTTGAAGCCGTCGCGCAAATTAAAGTGCGCAGCGACCAGGCCTCGATCCTCACCGCCGCCGAGCAGTTCTTGACCAAGGCTCCGCAGCAGCGCGAAGGCCTGATTCGCCTGGTGATGGAAGGCCATCTGCGCGGCATCATCGGCCAGCTCACCGTCGAGCAGATCGTCAAGGAGCCGGAGATGGTCGGGGAGCGCATGCGCTCCACCTGCGCCGAAGACATGAGCAAGATGGGCCTCGAAGTTATTTCGTTCACCATCAAGGAAGTGCGCGACAAGAACGACTACATCGCCAACATGGGCCGGCCTGATGTCGCGCGCATCAAGCGCGACGCAGACGTAGCCACTGCGGAGGCCGAGCGCGACACCGCGATCCAGCGCGCCAATGCGTTGCGCGAATCCGCAGTCGCCAAGGCGCAGGCCGATCAGGATCGCGTCATTGCCGAGACCGCATCGCAGACTCGGCAGGCCGAGGCGCAGCGCGACCTCGACATCAAGAAGGCCGAATACGCCGAGCAGAGCCGTCGCCAGCAGGCCAGCGCCGACAAGGCCTATGAGCTGCAGACCAACGTCATGCTGCAGCAGGTCACGGCCGAGCAGGTAAAGGTGCAGCAGGTGGAGAAGGAAGGCCAGATCAAGGTACAGGAAGCTGAAATTCTGCGCCACGAGAAGGAGCTTATCGCTACGGTGCTGAAGGGCGCGGAGATCGAACGCCAGCGCATCGAATACATGGCGGCCGCGGAGAAGAACCGCTTGACTGCCGAGGCTGAAGGTCGCGCATCGGCGATTCGCACACAGGGCGAAGCCGAGGCCAGCATCATCTTCCAGAAAGGCGAGGCCGAAGCCAAGGCCATGAACGTGAAGGCCGAGGCCTATCAGGAGTGGAACCAGGCCGCGGTGGTCGACAAGCTGCTGACCAACATGGCCGATGTGGTGCGCGCCATGGCCGAGCCTCTCAGCAAGGTGGACAAGATCACCATCGTGTCCACGGGCAACGACGGCGCCGCCGGCGCAAGCAAGATCACCGGCGACATGACCAAGATCGCTGCGCAGGTGCCGGCGTTGTTTGAGGCGCTCAGCGGCATGGACATCAAGCAGTTGATGTCCAATGTGCAGGCGATGAAGCAGAAGCCGGAGAACGGCGCCGCTGCGACGGGCGCAAATCACTAATGCAATGCGCTGCCCGCCATCCCTTGAGGGCGGCGGGCAGCGAAGGTCATAAAGGAGGAGTTATGTCACTACTGGATCGAGTCAGCACCTTGCTGCGCGCCAATCTCAATGATCTCGTCGAGAAGGCTGAAGACCCCGAGCGCATGCTCAAGCAGATCGTTCTCGATATGGAGAACCAGCTTCTCCAGGTCAAGACGCAGGTGGCCATCGCGATCGCCGACCACCACCTGCTTGAAAAGAAGCGGGCCGAGCATGAACAGCAGGCCGCCGAGTGGCGCCGCAAGGCCGAGCTCGCCGTCACGAAGAAGCAGGACGATCTGGCCCGCGGCGCGCTCGAACGTTCGCTCAGCCAGGGCCAGCTCGCAGAAGGATTCGCTGCGCAGGCCGAAGACCAGAAGCACGAGGCCGACAACCTGCGCCAGGCGCTCCGCAAGCTCGAACAGAAACTCAGCGAGACCCGCGCCCACTGCGAGATGCTCGTCGCCGAACACCGCCGCGCCAAGATCGTCGGCCGTGCGACCAAAGCTCGCCAGACAGTCGGCATAGGCCAGGAGCAGACGCTCGGCCGCATGAAGAGTAAGGTGCATGTCAAATCGGCGCAGAACGCCGCAGCCTCAGAGATCCTCGCCCCCGAGACTCTCGAAGACAAATTCAAAGCC
>DATHNJ010000113.1:0-6249 GCA_035486155.1 Occallatibacter sp.
GGAATCGGTGAGCACCACCGAGGCGCCGGCCTCGAGGTTCAGAAAGTCGAGATAGCCGAGCGGCTCGATCAATCGCATCTCACGCGGCAGCGGCAGCGTACTGTTCTCCAGCCGAGCGCGCGTTCGCGGATGCACCGGCCAGAACAGCGGCGTGTTTTCGGCTATGACGCGCAGCGCTCCCATGATCTCTTCCAGCGCGGCGGGATCGTCGACGTTTGCCGGGCGGTGCAGCGTAACCACGCCATAGGTCATGCCGCCGATGCCCAAGCGGTCCGCGATGTCGGATTGTTTCGCACGCTCAACGTTCTGCCGCAGCGAGTCGATCATCAGATTGCCGACAAAGTGAATGCGTTCCGGCGAGACACCCTCGCGCAGCAGATTCACGCGCCCGCTCTCCTCGGTGACAAAGAAGAGGTCGGTGATGGAGTCGGTTAGGACGCGGTTGATCTCTTCCGGCATGGTGCGGTCGAAGCTGCGCAGCCCGGCCTCGACGTGCACAACATCGACGAGCAATTTCTTGGCAACGATGGCTGCGGCGGCGGTGGAGTTCACGTCGCCGACAACGACGATCGCGACCGGCTTCTCTTCGACGAGCACGGGCTCGATTCGCCTCATGATCTCGGCGGTCTGTTGCGCGTGCGAGCCGGAGCCGACGTCCAGATGATGCTGCGGCTCGGGAATGCCGAGATCGCGAAAGAACGAGCCCGACATGTTGTCGTCGTAATGCTGGCCGGTATGAATGAGCACGGTGTCAAAGTCGGGGTCGCCCGCCAGCGCCTTCATCAGCGGCGCAATCTTCATAAAGTTGGGGCGGGCGCCGGCAACCACGGCCAGCCGAATTGGAAGCATGGAATTCGTCACCGAGGGTGTCCCATCCTAAGCACACAGTTGGCGGCAGGCTGGGAAATGATCGTTCGGGACATTGTAAATGACGGAGTGCGATGCCTTATGCCGACGCACTGAAAAGCAGATCCCTCCTCGGGCTGAAGCCCTCGTCGTGATGACAACATATTAGAAAGCGGGCGAGGCCAGTGGAGGTGAGCACTTCGATGCGGGCTTAGTGGTCACCGGCATGAAGGCCGGTGCTTTCACCGATTTCGATCCCCTTCTGCTACTCTGTCCCTTCCACAACGGCAATGCCCAAGCCTCACGTCATCCTGATCGCTTATCACTTTCCGCCCGGGCCAGAGATGGGCGCGGTCCGTCCGTATCGCTTCTACAAATATCTCAGGCGCATGGGGTATGCGTGCCACGTCATCACGGCCTCGGCGCAGATGGAATCGAATGCTGATGTCACGTTCATCGCGGACGACCTACGCGAGATCTGGGAGGGCGCAGGTGAGCAGCGCAAAACGTTCAAGGCATACCAGGAACTGCTGGTGCGCAAAGTCGCCTTTCCCGGGCATATCGGGATCATGTGGTCGCTCGCGGCGGCCGCGCGCTGTCATCAGTTGGTGCGCAAATATCCGAGCGAGAAGTTTGTCGTGTTCTCCACTTATCCGCCGCTGGGCGTGATACCCGCCGGCCTGATGGCCTACTTGCGCGATCGGCTGCCCTGGATCGCCGACTTTCGCGATCCGCTCAGCTCCGGCCTGGGCGACGCGTTCGTTTCCGCGAAGCAGCGCTTCTGGAACAATCAGCTGGAGGCGCGCGTCTTTCGTCAGGCCAGCGCGATCGTTGCCAACGTGGAAGGCGCAGCCGAGATGTGGCGCAAGCGCCATCCTCGCGCGGCGCGGAAGCTGCACGTGATCTCGAATGGCTTCGACCCCGAGGACGCGCCGCGTGCGAAAGGAATACCGCCGCGTGCGCAGAAACTGATCGTGCATGCGGGCGGCTTGTATCACGGACGAACGCCGAATGCGATCGTCGAGTCGATGGCGCGCCTGCGGGCGAGCAGCGCGCCGGATGCGATGGCGGCGAAGATTCTGCTGGTCGGCCACGTCGACGTGAAGACCGGACTGGACCAGTCGCTCTACGACACGGCGCAACGCGAGGGCTGGCTGGAGATGCACGCGCAAGTCCCGCGCAGCGAGGCGCAGCGCCTTCTGGAAGAGGCCGACGCGCTTCTGCTGGTGCAGCCGCAAAGCGATGTGCAGGTTCCGGGCAAGCTGTTCGAGTACATCTGCATTGGACGTCCGATCCTGGCGCTGGTGCCGCGCGCGTCAGCGATTGAACATATTTTGCAGAACTCGGCGATTCCTCATGTGTGTGTTTACGGCGATGATGAGGCGTCTGTTGCCGATCGAAAGTTGATGGAGTTCTTGCGGCTGCCAAGCACGGCGAGCGAAGCCAGTACGTGGTTCCGGACGAATTTCAATGCCGAAGAGCAGACGAAGAAGCTGGCGGAGCTTATCGATTCGCTTGTCCGATGAAGGGTTCTCCTTCCACCAATCGGATTCCCACTACGTGTTGGGCTAAACTCTACCGTCCCGCTTCACGGGACTCGTTTGCTGCCGGCCGCATTTGTTACGCGCTTTGTAGCTATCAGTTCGGCGGCTTCCTTCTCTACTTCGGTCTCGTCCCCAAAGCCGTCCACCCAATGCACCTCGGGCTCGCGGCGAAACCAGGTCATCTGCCGCTTGGCATAATTGCGATGTCCCTGCTGCGCGGCGGCGATCGCCTGCTCCCGCGACAGTTCGCCGCGAAGAAATTGCCCCGCCTGCCGATAGCCCAGCGAGTCCAGCGCGGTCGCATTCTTGCGTCCGCCATAACGATCGACTAGCGCCTTCGTCTCCTCGACTAAGCCGTCGTCAAACATCTGTTGCGCCCGCGCATTGATTCGCTCGTAGAGCATCTGCCGGTCCGGGCTCAGCCCGATCCGCAATATGCGATACCCGCGCAACGGATCGCGCTGCTGCCACAGCTCCGTCATACGCGAGCGCGAGGCCAGGCACACCTCGATGGCGCGGATCAGCTTGGCGGCATCGTTCGCATGAATTTTCCCGGCAGCGCTGGGATCAAGCCGCTGCAGAATGCGATGAAGATGAGCCGACCCACGCTGTTCAACGCGCGCGCGCAGGCGTTCGCGCAATTCTTCGGAGCGCTCCGGCCCGGGAAACAAGCCTTCCAACAGCGCCCGCAAATACAGCCCTGTGCCGCCAACGATAATCGGCAGTTTACCGCGTTTCGTGATTTCCTGGATCACCGCTCGGGCGCGCCGCGAGTATTCGCCTGCAGTGAACGGCTCGCCCGGCTCGGCCACATCGAGCAGGTGATGCGGCACCAGAGCGCGCTGCTGCTGCGACGGTTTCGCTGTCCCAATCTCGAAGTGACGATAGACGGCGACCGAATCGCAGCTCACAATTTCGCCATCGAAGCGTTGCGCCAGCGTGACCGCGAGTGCGGATTTTCCCGACGCCGTCGGCCCAAGGATGGCGACCAGCAGCGGTTCAGGTTGCGTGGAGACGGTCATCGATCGCGAGAGGCGCTCATCGCGCGCCCCAGGGAATGGTCTTGCCGAAGCGGAAAAATGTCAGCAGCAGAATGAAGACCACGATGACCAGCAGTCCGATCACGCGAATGCGATCGTGCGCCAGACGACGCTTCTGCAGTGCGAGTTCGCGCTCGTCGGGAGGAAGATCGGGTTCCACGAAATAATCTTACGCCGAGTGACCGAAGAACCCTGAGGGTGCCCCGTTCTAGCCCTGATTTTGGGCTAGGGCGGGTCCGGAGTCTCGGTTCGAAAAGAACCCGCTCTACGCCAAACCCGGGCGTAGAACGGGGCACCCCCCTAATTTCCTGAATTACTGATTTACTGAATGCTGAATGCTGAGTGCTTCTTACTCCAGATCGCCCTTGCCGGGGTTGTAGTAGAAGCGGAAGCGCAACGCCAGATATGGCCCGTGAAACTGGCTGGGCAACGGCGCGAAGGGCGCTGACGCGGTGATGCCGCCCCAGGCCGCTCGATCGAGCGGTGTGTCGCCCGACGGTGAGTAGATCTGCATGCCGACAACCTTGCCGTCCGGCATAATGGCGAACTGAATTGCGACCTTGCCCTTCTTCAGCAGGGGAGGACGCGCCTCCTCCGGAATGATGGCGTACCAGTTCATGCGCACAGCCTGCACCACGCGCTCCAGGTACGGGCCAAAGTCGACGCCTTGCGTGTCGCTCAGCACCTCCAGCGGACCCATCTTCAGCGCGGAGCCGCCCGGACCTGCTCCGTAACTGCCGCCATCGCCTCCATAGCTTGCGCCGCCACGCCGCGAAGCGACAGCGCGCGCCGCCTGCTCAATCGACGAGCCGACCGACATCGATCCGCCAAAAGTGCTGGGAAATTTCGGCGCCGGCGTTCCCTCGCTGGGCGCGGGCAGCTTGGGATTTTCAAACGGATTCGACGGCTGCATCTGCGCGGTCTGCTGTCCCGGCGCCTGCTGTTGTTGCTGTTGCGGCTGCTGCTGTTGCGGTGCCGACTGCCGCTGTTGCTGCGGAGGCGAGTTCCGCGCCTGCTGCGCCGGAGGCGCCTGCATCTTCGGCGGACCCGCGCGCTTCAACTCCTCCAGCGTCTTCTTGTCGATCGACGGATGCCGGCTCATCGCGATGCGATTCTTGTCCGACAACACATCCGTCTTGGGCGCAACCTTCGGCGCCTTCTGCATGTCGGGCGGCAGGTCGAGGAACGTTGCCTGCTGATTGCGCATCATGTCTTCCGGCGTGGCTACTACCCCGCCCCGCATCATCGGAAAGATCTTCGGCGAAAGCGCCAGAAGGATCACCACCATCAGGTGAACCACCACCGAGATCCAGAAAGCTTCGCGCATGCGCGAGCGCTCGAGATCATCCTCCAGCTGCAATAACTGGTGCGGCGTGAGATCGAGTTCACCGCCCTGCGTGGCTTCCCAAAGCGCAGTCTGGCTCTCTTCGCTGGAAGGAGAAGGTAGTGGTTCTGGCGGTGTAAGAATTGAAGCCATCCGATTGGATCAAGTACGCCTGGAGTTCAAATACATTAGACGCCCGTGACCCTTTGAAAGTAAAAACTTCCTTGGGGATGGCGCAACCGTAGTAAACCCGGTAGGCAGTTGCTAGTTTCTGCTTACTATTCTCGCATAGCTTCCCCTTTAAAGCATTCGGTATCTGCGCGTCGAGAGTTCCACGAATTCCAGATAAACTGTTCTGCATGAAGGCCGTCATCGTTGGCACCGCCGGCCACATCGACCACGGAAAGAGCGCTCTGGTGCGAGCGCTGACCGGCACTGATCCCGATCGACTGGAAGAAGAGAAACGGCGCGGCATCACGATCGATATCGGATTTGCGAACCTCGATTTGACCAGCCCCACAGGCGAGCCCATCCGCATCGGATTCGTCGATGTCCCCGGCCACGAGCGCTTCGTCCGCAACATGCTGGCAGGAGTCGGCGGCATCGACCTGGTGCTGCTGGTCATCGCTGCTGACGAAGGCATTAAGCCGCAAACCCGCGAGCACTTCGATATCTGCCGCATGCTGGCCATACAACGTGGGATCACGGTCCTGACCAAGTCAGATCTGGTCAGCGCCGACATTCTGGACGCTATGCACCTGCAGGTGCTGCGACTGGAGGTTGCCGATTTCGTCAAAGGATCGTTCCTCGATCTGGAGAACTCCCCCATCGTCGAGGTCAGCGCAAAGACCGGAGCAGGACTCGACCGGCTTCGCAGCGAACTCGCACGATTGGCCGCGGAGATTCCTGCCAAGGATTCCAGCGCCGCCTTTCGTCTGCCGATCGATCGCGTCTTCAGCATGAAAGGCTTCGGCACGGTTGTGACGGGCACGCTGATTTCAGGGACAGTTCGCAAAGAGCAGGAACTCGAGGTCCACCCCACGGGCAAGCGACTGAGAGTTCGCGGCGTGCAGGTGCACGGTGCGGCCGCGGAGCAGGCCATTGCCGGACAACGTACCGCTCTGAACCTGGCAGGAGTGGAGACTGCTGATCTGGCGCGCGGCATGATGCTGACGCCGCCCGGGATGTTTCATCCAACGAAGCGCGTCAGCGTCACGCTGGAGTTGCTGCGCTCGGCCAAGCCGCTACGCGATCGCGCGCGCGTTCACCTGCATACGTTCACGGCGGAGACCATCGCCGAAGTCACCCTGCTTGAGGCAAAGCAGTTGCAGCCTGGGGGGGCGGGACTGGCGCGACTGAAGCTCGATCATCCCTTGCTCTTGTTGCCCGGCGATCGCTTCATCATCCGGCAGTTCTCGCCGGTGATCACGATTGGCGGCGGGCGCGTGCTGGATGCGGCGGAAGAGCCCAGGCGGATGAAGGCGAGTATGCGCCT
>DATHNJ010000114.1:0-45005 GCA_035486155.1 Occallatibacter sp.
GGTCTGCGAAGACATCGTCCACGGGATCTACCGCGTCAACCGAACCCTCAGTTTTTGCTCTTTTGCCCCAGCAAATGCAGCGCTGAGTCGCTCGGACGAAGCAAACGTCTTGCCTTCGACGCGCCGAGCGGGAAACTCAAAACTCAGCTCAGGCTCAGCAAACGGCCACGGCGTAAGTCGAAAATGACGCGGGCCAAGCGGCAGCACTTGAATCTCCGACGTCGCCCCATCGTTCAGGGGAAGCGGGTGCAGCAGATGGGCAGGCGCGTCGTACGCCACGCACGCCAGCAGCGAGAGGTTGTCGCAAGCCTGCAGCAGCCTGAAGTGCTCCGTGATCCTCTGATCCGCCTTCGCTTCAGGCGAAAGGGTCGCGTCCCCTCGAATCGCGGCGCGCAGTTCTCCCTGATAGACGCGCTGGCGTTCGAGAAATGCGTCAAGAAGCACCAGCCCGTCCGGTGCGATCGTCGATCGGTCGGCGTGCTCGGTCAACAGATTGTACGTGTGCATCGAGATCAGCAATCCGGCGTAAGGATCTTTCTCCGCGATAATGCGAACCGCGCGGTCGCGCACAGCAAGATAATCGGCAACATCGATCTCTTCAAACGCCGAATACTTGCCGACCAGCTCAACGGAAAACGCCGACGGCTTGCCCTGCCGCGTAATCACCGGGGTTTTATCGCGCTCCGCCCATCCATCGTCATGCCGCGCGATTCCATACAACACGCGCGAACGTGGCTCCGGCTTACAAAACATCTCATTCCCCCACGCCGCAGCGAATGCCCCGGCCAGCTCCGCGTGGTCGGGATGACGAATGAGCTGCCAGCCGGTTTCAGATTCCATGCGCAACATCGATCTCGCGTCTCCTAATCCGTCGCCTGCTGCCGGCTCGACTCATGCCAGTTATGCAGAAACAGCCATTCGAAAAACATCACCAGAAAAAAGAAAGCGAAGCCAAGCACTGTCGCCGCAAAAACCAGCGCGAACAGATAGCTCGTTTCCATCTGATTGCTCGCATAAAGAATTGCGTATCCGATGCCGCCTTCGCCCACGCGCGATGAGCCCGCGAACAACTCGCCGGTAATTCCGCCGATCACGCTGATGCCGGCCGAAATACGAATTCCAGTGAATAGATTGGGAGTCGCATGCGGCAAACGGAGCTTGAAGAGAATCTGCGCCGGCGAAGCCTTGTGCATGATAAACAGGTGAATCAGATTCTCATCCACGCTGATCAATCCTTGCGTCGTGTTGGCGATGATCGGCGCAAGGCTAATGATGAACGTCACGATCGTGACTGAAAAGATGCCGGCGCCAACCCAGTTGATGATCAGCGGCGCGATGGCTACGATTGGCACCGTTTGTAGCAGAATGGTGTAGGGATAAAGCGTCTGTCGCAGCCACCGCCATTGCGCAAAAATCATCGCCGCCGCGACGCCGACGACGATGCTGCAGGCCAGGCCGCCGGCGGCTTCCTCGGTCGTAATCCAGAGCGAATTGAGCAACGATGGATAGCGGGCGCGGACCGCTTCAGCGACCAGCTTTGGCCCAGGCAGAATGTACGGCGGCAGATGATTCAGCCAGATAATCGCCTGCCACAATCCGAGCAGGCACAAAAAGACTGCAACAGCATTGATTGCGAGCAGTCCCTTCCGCCTCATGCCGCCGAAACCCCTCGCAACAGGCGCGACGTCTGCAAAACCATCTCTTCGAATTCGACAGACTCGCGCGTGGCGGCGGTGCGGGGCCAGGGCAGATTCACCTCAACCTGATCCGCGACGCGGCCTGGATGCGCAGCCAGGATGACAATGCGCGACGAAAGAAACACGGCTTCAGCAACCGAATGCGTAACAAAAAGCACCGTCCACTTCTGTTCCGCGAAAAGACGCAAAAGCTCTTCGTTCAGTCGGTCGCGCGTCATCTCGTCGAGCGCAGCGAACGGCTCGTCCAGCAAGAGAATGCGCGGCCTGCTCACCAATGCACGCGCAATCGACACGCGCATCTTCATTCCGCCTGAAAGCTGCCGTGGATAGTGCTGCGCCACATGATCCAGCCCGACCAGCTTCAGCATCTGCGCAACCCGCTCCTTGCGCGCGTCACGCGCCGCGTGTTCCAGCTCCAGGCCAAGCCCCACGTTGCGCTCCACCGTGCGCCAAGGCAGCAAGGTCGCATCCTGAAAGATGAAGCTCATCATCTCGCGCGCATTTTCTGGCGTCATCCCATTCACCTGCACCGCGCCGCCGCTCGCAGGGCTCAGGCCCGAAACCAGTTTCAGCAGCGTCGACTTTCCGCATCCCGAAGGACCGAGAAATGTGACGAACTCGCCGCGGTCAACCGTAAGCGAGATCTCCTGCAAAGCCACGGCAGCGTTCTTGAAGCGCTTGGTGACAGATTGCAGCGCGATCTCCGGAACCGTCACCATCCTGGCGCTTCCTTTACTGGCAGGTACAGAACCGAAGGGTGCTCGTTCGTGTGCAGAATTTGCTGTGTGGACCGCGCCCAGCTCCAGTTGTCGGCCAGTTGCGGCCGAGTATCAGAGGAAGGATTGCGATCGTAGAGCGGAAACGCCGAGCTCGCGACTTCAAGACGAATGCGGTCGCCGGGAACAAGGACAAACGCGATCGGCTCCAACTTGAACTCCCATGCGTGAACCTGATCGGCGGCGTAGCCGGCCTCTCGAAAAAGCCATGAACTGCGCGCGACGCCAATCGAGAGGAACTCTGCGCGGCCATTCGCCGTAACACGCACGAGCTTCGCAGTCAGATCGGCGTGAGCAGCCGAAGTGACCGCATAGAGCTTGACGCGCGGATATCCGAAGAACTCGGTCTCGCGCGCAACCGGCTCTGAAGTGTAGACGAGCAAATTGTTGCCCATCTCCAGCGCGGACTGGTCGAACTGCCCGGCGACAGCCTGCGGTCCGCCCGGCGCCATCACCGGAACCTCGGGATCGTAGACGAAAACATCGCGCGGTTCCTCGCTCTCCGGCGCGTTTTGTGAAAGACGTCCGTCGCCGTCGCGCGAATTTGCTTTGCCCGCGCTGCGCAGATAGAGCGTGTGCGTCTCGTCGTTCCAGTCATGGGTCCCGCGCCAGTTATTGATGCCCATCCGGAAGTAGCGGACGCGCGCGTCGTAAGCAAACTCGGAGGTATCTTTCATCCAGTGATTGAACCAGCGCAGCAGAACTTCATCGGTATTAAGATTCGCTGAGTCGCCCAGATTCGCATCGCCGACGCGATCCCCCCAAGGAATGTGAGTCCATGGGCCGGCTATGAGGTACTGATTGTCCCGCGCAAACTCCGTTGCGGCGCCTTTCCGCAGCGCAAGGTAGCCTGCGATCGAGCCCTCAAGATACGTATCGTACCAACCGGCGATGTGCAATGCCGGAATCTGAATTCGATCGACGCGAGCGCTGATGTCCTGCTGAGTCCAGTATTCGCCGGGCTCGCGGTGCGCAAACCAGTCGCGCACATAACTGGGCAATGCAGGATCGACGATCGCCGGATGCTCAGCGTAAGGCGCCTGCACGGCTTGAGCACGCACATTGGCCCACGCAGCTTCCAGTTTTGCGTTGGCCTCGCGCAGATTCTTGCGGCGAGCATCTTCGCGCAGAAGCTGAATTCCCCACGCAAGAGTGGAGCACAAACGCAACGCGCCATGATGATAGAACCAGCCATGATAAAGATCGGCCGCCGTCATGTGCGGCGCAATGCACTGTAGTCCTTCAGGCTGTTCGACAGCGGCCAAGAGTTGCGTAGCGCCTTGGTACGAGAACCCATACATGCCGATGCGGCCGTTGCACGCCGTATGTTTACGAAGCCAGGCGATGGTCTCGGCGCCGTCGCTGCCTTCGTGACGGAATGGGTAGAACTCGCCCTCGGAGTCGCCGCGGCCGCGCACATCTTGAATAACGACGTGATAACCCTGTCGCGCAAACCAAACCGGATGCGCATAAACTACCGTGGACGCGATGTCGCGGCCGTATGGCTGGCGCATCAGCAGCGTGGGCCAGGGCCCTTCGCCCCCCGGAAAGTAATGATCGGAGATTAGCTTTACGCCATCACTTAGATGAAAAGAGGCGCCGCGCTCCAGGCGAACTCCATTGCCGCAATCGATGAAAGACATTCGTCAGGCCCCGTGCTTCGGCTCGAAGTTGTACATCGCTACGAGAATCTCTGCAATGCGCGCCGCGGCTTCGTCGGCCCAGCGCGCGCCGTTCTCCGCCGTTGCCGCCGTTGGATCGCCGAGCACGCCGCTCGGCGCAATGTCGCGCGTGAGCCATGCGAAGTTCGCTGCCGATCCTTCCGGCTTGAGCAGCTCCGGCTGGTCAACACGCGCGATGTAGTTTGCAGTGTACTCGTCCCGACGCACGAACTCCGGCGTTGCGTGAAGCAGATACGCGGTCTCAATTTCGCCGGCGTGAAATCCATACGTCCGCTCCTGCTTGCTGACGCCTTCGAAGGTTGCGCCGGGCGAGCCAAACAGCGAGAAGGTGCGCAGGTCGAACTCGGCGCGCAGATCGCGCGCCAACACGTCCACCAGCGAGGTATTTCCTCCGTGCGAATTGTAGAGAACGAGCTTTTTGAATCCGCCAGCGGCAATACTCGCGCCCAGATCGCGAACAACAGCCATGAACGTTTGCGCACTCACCGAAAGCGTTCCGGGGAAACCGAGATGCTCATTGCTCTTGCCGTAGCACACCGGAGGCAACGCATAGATCGATAGATCCGGCGGCACAAGCTCAAGAGCTTTGCCCAACAGCAGGTTGTTGATCAGCGTGTCGGTCGCAAGCGGAAGATGATGACCGTGCTGCTCGATCGCCGCCGTGGGAAGCACCAGAAGCGTGCTCTCGCGCGGCAGCGCATCGGCTTGTTTCCAGGTGAGGTAGGCAAAGTTGCGCGCGTCAGGAATCCAGGTTTTCACGGAGCAACCGCCTGCTTTTGAAAGCTGATCATCTTGCCGGGATTCAGGAGGCCGCGAGGATCGTATTTTTGTTTGGCCATGAGTTGGATATTGTCGGGCCGATAACGTCCGCCGTCTTCGAGATAGTTTACGTGGGGATTTGCCACAAAGACGCCAATGGAGCGGCAAAATGCGATCATGTCATTCAGGCGTTCTTCGGTCGTGAAACGCACGACAGGAATGGCGCCGGGAATGACGACCCCTTCACCGTTCTTCATGAACTCAATGTGAAACAGAATCTCGTCGCCGTAGCGTGCGCGGAGTTTTTGGAATTGTACGCGGCATTCGGTCGGCGAAAAACCGCACTGAAGATACGTGTAAGCCGCATCGGCCTTCATCGCCCACAACGTGGTGTGGTTCCACGTGTAGTCGCTCAGGAGCGGTTGCGTGCGCGGACCTTCATATTTTCCGCTGAATGTGATCTCTCCGCCTGCTGCTTTCGCAACCTGTGCAAGCATGTCGGACTGCTCAGCAGCGATCATCAACAGCGCCATCGCCTTGCCTTCGCGCACGGTTGACTTGATTGGACTAAAGAACGATGGAATCGGCCACTCAAAAACTGTGGCAAGTCGCTTAGTCCACTTAGGATCGATCGCGATCGATTCAGCGAATGTAAAAGCCTGGTCATACGTGCCGAACACGACTGTGCACTGCACCCATTCGATTGCCGGCGTCAGCGCAAACCAGATGCGCGTGAGCACCCCGTTGGTTCCCCACGCGTGCAAAATCTCATGGACTGTCGAGCCTTGGTGTTTCACGACGCGCGGTTCGTCTTCCATCGTGACTACCTCGAAGGCGCGCACGGTATCGAAGTCACGGAGACCGCCGTGGGTCACCGAACCTATTCCACCCGAACCGCCAGCGAGAAATCCGCCGACTGATGCCTTGACGAGCGTTGACGGGTACATGCGCAGCTCCCATCCCTGCTTGCGCGCTTCGGTTTCGAGCGCGCCGAGCCGCAGTCCCGGCTGGCAGATTGCGACTCCGTCGGGCGTGATCTCTTCGAGCTTGTCCATCAGCGAAAGATCAAGGACGATGCCGCCTTCGAGCGGCACACACTGGCCGTAATTCCCCGTGCCTGCGCCGCGCGTGGTTACGGGAATCTCGTTGCGGCCCGCGAAGTGCAACACGGCCAAAACTTCATCGACGCTTACCGGCTGCACAGCGACATCGCCGTTCTTGTTTGCGAGCTTGGGCCGCAGCACCGGCGAATACCAATAGAAGTCGTGCGAAAGACGCTCGAGAATTGCCGGCGCCGTGAGGATGCGCGCAGGATCGATGATCTGCGACAAGCCTTCTGAGAGCCGTTCATGCATGGCGGGAGACCTCAAGCGATTCGGCGCTTATTTGCGTTTGCGGCTGTACCAGCGGCGCATGACGCGCAGCATATTGGGGTGAGTAAACAGAGCGTAACACTCGTCGCGCAAAAAGGGCCCGACGACCACGCACGGCATGTCGCTGCGCGCCGCGACTTCCGTGGCGGGAATCCTAATCTGGTCGAAATGGCGATTGGCGTCTTCGATGGCGGCGCCGTAGACCACGCGATCCACGCGCGCCCACAGCGCGGCGCTCATGCACATAGGGCATGGCTCGCACGTCGAATAGAGCGTGTAGCCACTCAGCGAGACGTTTTTCAGCTTTTTCGTGGCGCGGCGAATGGCTCGCACTTCGGCGTGCGAACTTGGGTCAAATTCGCCCATGACGTTGTTGAGCGCCTGCAGCAGCGTTTTGCCCGTGCGGGTATCTACGATGGATGCGCCAAAAGGCCGCGGCTGCTCCGTATGCAGAGAGCGCGTCGTAAACGCGATGAGAGTCTTCATGCGTTCGGTATCGCGTATCAATGTTCGAGATCGCGTCGCTCGAGAATTGCGCGCGGCAATCGCAACAACGCCCATATCCGAACTTAGCATGCCGGTACAAGATGCTCGGCGGCAAAATGCAGTCTCTTATACGGTCTTTATACGGTCGCGTCGCGCAGACCTTTTTCACGCCCTAAAATCCTGATATGCCTTCTTCCTCGTGGACGATTCGCGGCCTGCGCAAGGCGCTTGTCGCGGGCCAAATCAGCCCTTCGGCGCTGGCTGAAGAGGCGTTGACGCGCGCCAATCAGAATGCCAGCCGCAATACCTACCTTTGGCGCGATCCGGCGTGGACGCGAGCCGAGGCTGTGCGCGTTGAGGCCATGCCCAAAGGCGCAGCAGGCCCGTTCGGCGATGGATATGGCGCGCTCTGGGGACTTCCGATTTCAGTGAAGGACTGCTTCGATCTTGCGGGAAGTCCGACAACCTGCGGCGTGAAGTTTTATCGCGACTTGAACGGCGTTGCAGCGCGTGATTCGTGGCTCGTGGGGCGGTTGCGCACCGCGGGCGCAGTGATCACAGGCAAAACACACCTACACCCGCTGGCCTACGGCATCACAGGCGAGAACCCGGAGTTCGGCGACTGCGTGCAGCCCGGCAATCCCGGCGCCCTGACGGGCGGGTCTTCGTCGGGCGCCGCGGCGAGTGTCCTTGAAGGCTCGGCAGTGGCGGCGATCGGAACGGATACAGGCGGCTCGGTGCGGGCGCCGGCGGCTCTCTGCGGATTGGCCGGATATCGCGCGACGCTTGGACGCGGCGAATGGCTGGGCGGAGCCCATCTGGCTGAGTCGTTCGACACGATGGGCTGGCTGTTTCGCGATCTTGAAGATGCGCCGCTGCTGGCGGAGATCTTCGCTTTCGAGCAGGCGCGGCAATGGGATGCGTTTACGAGTTTCGCCGCAATTGACGAGCGTTTTCTGCATGATTGCGAACCGGCGATCGTGGATTCGCTTCGCGCAACAGCAAACGAACTGGAGGCGCTTGGCCTTCGACGGACGACATTCGATGCCAACTGGTGGACAGACGCCTTCGAGATCTTTGCGCCTATTCAGGCGTGGGAGGCGGCGCGCATCCACGCCGGACATTTCGAAAAGTTTCAGCCTGCGATCCGCGAGCGGCTGGAGTGGGGCGCACGCATCACCGAAAACGAAATCAGCGCTCTTCGCGAGCGTCACGCCGCGTTCAACGCCGACATGGATGCGCTATTCGCCGAGCATGCGCTCCTGCTAATGCCGGCAACTCCCGTACTGCAACTTGCAACCGGAGCTGACCACAGTAAAACCCGAACGCGGCTGCTGCGTTACACCACGCCGTTCAGTCTCGCAGGCGTTCCGGTCATTACGATTCCGTGCGCCGGCAGCGGCGTGCAATTGGCTGCGGCGCGTAACTCTGATGAAGCGCTGCTTGCCCTTGCGGCACAACTCGGCGCGCAACGAAAGACCATTTCCTAAAATCGCGCTCGTGATACGTTTCATTCAATCCCTACTTGATTGAGGTCCGCAGTGAAGCTTTCTCCTTCCTGTCATTTCGTTGCATTCCTCGGAGCAGTCGCCATCCTGTTGTGTCTGAGCGGCTGCCGATCGCAGCAATCGCCCTCAACCGGCCTAACGCCAGTGCGGCTACAGCTCGACTGGTATCCGCAGCCGGAGCATGGAGGCTTCTTCACCGCGGCGCTGAACGGCTATTACAAGGCCGAGGGGCTCGACGTCACGCTTGTGCCGCTTCCGGAGTACGGCGGCGCGGCCCAGCTTGTATCGATGGGCAAGGCGGAATTCGGCCTCGGATCGAGCGACCAGATTCTGGAATGGGATTCAAACGGGCTGCCGTTGATTGCGGTTGGGGCAACGATGCAGCACGATCCGCAGGCCATCATGGTGCACGAGAATTCGCCGGTGCATGACTTCAAAGATCTGGAAGGCCATTCGATCGCCACGCAGACCGGAGCGACTTGGCTCAAGTACGTCATCTCGCGTTACAACCTGCACAACGTAAGCCAGATTCCTTCAACGTTGTCGATCGCGAGCTTTCTCGCTGACCCCGACCACATCCAGCAGATCTTCATCACCAGCGAGCCGTTCTACGCCAAGCAGGCGGGCGTACGGGTGCGCACGCTTCTCATCAGCTCATCAGGCTACGATCCGTATCGGGTTCAGTTCACCACGAAAGATTTCGCCGCGCAGCATCCCGACGTCGTCGCCAAGTTTGTGCGCGCCAGCATTCGCGGCTGGCAGGAATACCTGAAGAATCCCGATCCGACTAACGCCTATCTCCTCAAGCTCAACCCCGCATTGAATCCTGCACAAGAGGCCTACACGTCACAGGCATTGCGCGACGGCGGCTTCATCACGGGCAATGACCCCACCGGCCCGCAGACAGGCCGCATGACCGCGGTTCGCTGGCAGACCAGCTACGAGCAGTTGAAGTCGCTCGGCATTCTGCATGGGCCAATCGATCCAGCCACGACATACTCGCTGCAGTTCGCTCAATAGCGCGCTAGATCTGCGAGCAGTCGAGGGGGCTGAGGATCAGGTTCGTGATATTGGAAACGATTTGCTCGTAAGCGAAGCGAGGGTCGGCGGAGAGCTTCTTCCAGTCGGGATCGTTGCGGAAAAGATCCCATTTCGCGTCGAGCTCGGTGTTGTCCGTGAAGCTCAACATGTAGGTGAGGCTTGGCATCCGCGAGCCCACCAGCGTGTCGCCGAAGAAGACCATGCGGAAACCAGCCTTGGCGAAGATGTCGAACTCGCCGGAGTGAAACATCTTTACCTTCACGACATGGTCCTTGTGACTGGGGCTTTCGTAGGTGCGCAGTTGGAAGATCCGCTTCGATTTGGAAACAGATGCAGGAGGCGGAGTGATCCGCGACCAACCCTCGAAAGCGGCTAGCAGCGAGTACTCCACCCGCTGGAATGCCGGAGAGGTTGCCGAAGCGCTCCAGAAGGGATCGGCAGCCTGGAGAAATGCCCCGTCCTGCTCCAGACGCAGATCGAGTTCCGCCAGCCCGGCCACATCTGTCGATGGAATCAGGACGTAGTAGGTGGGCGTTTCAGGTCCCACGTCGACTTTGAAGGCGCCAACGTGCGCGATCCCCATGCGGGTCAGCGCTGGGATCAGCGCGCCGCTGAGATAGTTCTCGGTGAGCTTCTGCTGCGGGCCGCTTTGCAGCGAATAGCGACGAATCTGGTAGTACTCACGCATGTGATCGGCGCGCGCCGCCACGCCGCCCCCCATCGTTATAGCCGAAGTCGCAAGTGAAGCCGAAAGAAATTGACGCCGATCCATCGTCCCTCCAAAGTCAGAATCACTTTACACGATGGGTTTGAGCGGCTCGCTCGTTCGATCACTCTTCGCCAATGTCCTCGTTCCAGACTTCAGGGTGCTCGGCTATATAGCCTTCGAGTAACTCGCGGCAGTCGCGATCGTCGAGATCGATCACCTCAACGCCGTTCTCGCGCAGCCAATCGAGGCCGCCTGAGAAGGTGCGGCTTTCGCCCACAACCAAGGTCCCGATGCGAAACTGGCGCACCAGGCCGCTGCAGTACCAGCACGGAGCGAGCGTCGTCACCATCACCATATTGCGATAGCTGCGCTGCCGGCCGGCGCGGCGAAATGCGTCGGTCTCGCCGTGCATGCTGGGGTCACCTTGCTGGACGCGCCGGTTGTGCCCGCGGCTGATGAGTTCGCCGCTCTTGGTGAAAAGCGCTGCGCCGATCGGGATGCCGCCCTCGATCCGCCCATGGCGCGCTTCTTCGAAGGCAACGGCCAGCATTTTTTTGTAAAGTTCAATCGAGTCGTGCGTTTCAGAGTTCAATCGTGCTCACCGTTCACGATGATACGAGATGGCGCGCGCCTGCAGGTCTGTGGAGGCCACGCGTTTCAATACAGATTTCATTTCTTAAGAATTGTTAAGAGAGCTCGTTCGCGCGGCATAAAAACGACTGCCTATATAACGGAAGAATAAAACTAAGTCTTTATTTTTTAGAACGTTCCGATCCAATCACACTCGACTTTTCATCGCGCTTCAGCTTCTTGACTTCGAGCGCGCTTGAAGTTGTACGGTGAAGATATGCAGAATTCGGGATACACCATACGTAGCATGGCTGAGCGGTGCGGAATGACCGCGCACACGCTTCGCTACTATGAGCGCGTGGGGCTGATCCAGCCCGTAGGGCGCGCGCGCAACGGTCACAGGCGCTACTCTGACGCCGATGAGGCATGGCTTCACTTCTTGCATTGTATGCGCGCCACCAGCATGCCCATCCGCGAGATGCAGCGCTACGCCGAGTTGCGCGAGCAGGGCGACGCTACATCGCTGCAGCGCCGCAAAATCCTTGAAGACCACCAGGCGGCCATTGCATCCCAGATCATTGAGTTGCAACGGGCGCACGAACTGCTGACCCACAAGATCTCCAATTACAAGATTATTGAAGAGCGCATCCGCATTGTTCCCATGCACGCCGAAGCGGAGATCGAGCGCGCTCTTGAGCCGGTCGGCTAGAACGACGCAGTTGGTTCGAGGTAGCAATCATGAAGACCCGCAGGTTGGGCGCCCACGGCCCAACGGTCTCGGCCATTGGCCTGGGCTGTATGGGCATGAGCGATTTTTACGGCGGGCGCGACGACCAGGAATCTCTGGCCACGATCGATCGCGCCCTCGAACTGGGCATCGACTTCCTCGACACCTCAGATGCCTACGGCCCCCACACGAACGAAATTCTCATAGGCAAGGCAATCAAAGGAAGGCGCAACCGATTCTTCGTGGCGACGAAGTTCGGCATCGTGCGCGATCCGTCGAATCCGGAACGTCGCGGCGTCGACGGCAGCCCGGCCTATGTGCGCAAGTCGGTCGAAGGCAGTTTGCAGCGGCTGGGGATCGATACGATCGACCTCTACTACCAGCACCGCGTGGACCCCAAGACGCCGATTGAAGATACCGTCGGCGCCATGGCGCGCCTGGTCGAGGAAGGTAAGGTCCGCTACCTGGGCCTGTCGGAAGCCGGCCCCGCAACCATTGAGCGCGCGCATCGCGTTCATCCGATCACGGCATTGCAGACTGAATACTCGCTCTGGACGCGCGACCCCGAGCCGGAGATTCTGCCGCTCTGCCGTCGGCTCGGCATCGCGTTTGTCGCCTACAGCCCGCTTGGTCGTGGATTCCTTACAGGCGCGTTCAAGAGTCCTGAAGACTTTGAGCCCGACGATTGGCGCCGCGCCAGTCCGCGCTTTCAGGGCGAGAATTTTCAGCACAACCTTGAACTGGTAGAGAAAGTGAAGCAGTTCGCCGAGGCCGCAGGAGTGACTCCGGGACAACTCGCACTGGCATGGGTGCTGGCGCAGGGCGATGAGATTGTGCCGATCCCCGGCACAAAGCGGCGGAAGTATCTGGAAGAGAATGCGGCTGCTGTCGATTATTTGCCAGCAGCGGACATGGTCGAATCGTTGCGGAATCTGTTTCCACCCGATGCAGCCAAAGGCGACCGCTATGTGCCGGCAATGAAGGCTTTGCTCAACGCGTAACCCTGGGCTTCCGAACGGCAAGGGCGGCCGGGAATTACGCACGAATCCAAACGATTTTGGTCGCTTCGGTCCGGAATTTATCTATGGGCAGGACGGTTTGTTCACTTGCCCAGAATCACCCATCCCAGCCGTGCGTGAACTCGGTTAGGATGGCTGCACATGGGCTTCGGCCCGAGGAGGTCTCCTGTGGCAGATACGCTTCCTCCACACCTCAAACACCTGCGCAAAACAACGACTCGGGAGCTTGCCCCCCAACTCGCTCCTGACCAGCAGACGGTTGAGCTCGAGCCGCTGCCGCCGCCGTCGACCCGGCTCAACAGCCAATTCAGCCGGCGCTCGTTCCTCTCCGGTTTGGGGGCGACGAGCCTTCTTGCCGGCGCTGCTCCTCTGGCCACTGCCGCGCCTGTCATTGCCCCCGGCGACGAAGAAGCGACAGACGCCGCCGGCACAACCACGGTGACGCTGCGCATCAACGGCAAAGAGTACACGCTGCGCAATCTCGACGCGCGGGCTACGCTGCTGGACACGCTGCGCGAGCGCATCCACCTGACCGGAACCAAGAAGGGCTGCGATCACGGACAGTGCGGGGCCTGCACGGTCCACGTCAATGGACGGCGCGTGAATAGCTGTCTTTCGTTTGCCGTGATGCACGAAGGCGACGAGATCACCACAATCGAAGGCATCGGCCAGCCGGATAATCTCCATGCCATGCAGGCTGCATTTGTGGAGCATGACGGCTATCAGTGCGGCTACTGCACCAGCGGTCAGATCATGAGCGCCGTCGCCCTGCTCAAAGAGCCGATCGGGCCGACCGACGAAGACGTCAAACACGCCATGGCCGGCAACATCTGCCGCTGCGGCGCCTATACCAACATTGTCGCCGCCGTGAAGCGCGTCCGGGCGCAAGCCTGATGCCTTCAAGCTTGATGAAGGAGCGAATCCATGCAGACCTTTAGCTATGCCAAGCCCTCTAGCGTCGACAAGGCCGTCGCAGGCGCGTCCGCAGGCAAGTTCATCGCCGGCGGCACTACGCTCGTCGACCTGATGAAGCTCAGCGTCGAGCAGCCGCAGGCGCTGGTCGACATCAATCTGCTGCCGCTCGACAAGATAGAGCCTCTTCCCGACGGCGGGCTGCGCATCGGTGCGCTGGTGCGCAACTCCGATCTTGCCTGGAACGCTACGGTGAAGGAAAAGTACGCGGTCTTGTCCGAGGCCCTCCTCTCCGGCGCCTCGCCGCAGTTGCGCAACATGGCCACCACCGGCGGCAACCTGCTGCAACGCACGCGCTGCGCGTATTTTCGTGAACCCAGCGCAGGAACGCCCGGCGGTTATGGATGCAACAAGCGGACGCCGGGAACTGGGTGCGCGGCGCTTGAAGGATTCCACCGCACGCATGCCGTTCTCGGAACCAGCGAGCACTGCATCGCGACCCATCCCTCCGATATGTGCGTAGCGATGGCCGCGCTGGAGGCAGTGATCCACGTAGAAGGCCCGAAGGGCAAGCGCACGATTCCGATTGCCGAGTTCCACAAGCTCCCCGGCGACACGCCGCATATCGAAAACGCCCTGGCGCCCGGCGAACTGATTACCTACGTCGATCTGCCGAAACCCGTCGACGGCGCCAAGTCGGTGTACCTGAAGCTGCGCGACCGCGCCAGCTACGAGTTTGCGCTCTCTTCGGCGGCGGTTGTCGCCAAAGTCGAAGGCGGCCACATCCGCTATGTGCGCGTTGCGATGGGCGGGGTAGGCACGAAGCCCTGGCGTTCTCACGAGGCTGAGGCTGCACTGCTCGGCAAGCCCGCGGACGAGGCATCGTTCCGCAAAGCGGCCGAGGCTGCATTGGCAGGCGCAAAGCCGCGCACGGATAACGCCTTCAAGGTTGAGCTGGCGAGGCGCTGCGTGGTTCGTACGCTGAAGATGGCTACAGCCTGACCTTTCAGATCTCACGGTTTCACTGGTCGCACGTTTTTGGCCGAACATGCACGCAACTGGTTCCTGCGAACCAAGGAGATTGCAATGGCGACACAGACGCTTCCCCAGTCGGCCAACATCATCGGCGCAGCCGTGCCGCGCATCGACGGGCCTCTCAAGACGACCGGCGTCGCGCGTTACGCTGTCGATCACGATTTTCCGAACTTGGTTCATGCTGTCGCAGTCCAAAGCCCCATTGGTAAGGGGCGAATTCGCAGCCTCGACGTCTCTGCTGCGGAGAAATACTCTGGAGTGCTTCTAATATTCCATCACCGCAACATGGAAAAGGTGTACCGGCTCTTCCAGGGTCAGGACGACGGTCACACCAGCGAAGCACGCCCTCCGTTTGAAGACGACAACATCTACTACTGGGGTCAGTTCGTCGCCGTCGTCGTTGCTGAAACGGTGGAGCAGGCCCGAGCTGCAGCCGCCGCGGTGCGCGTTGAATATGATGTCGAGTCGCCGGACGTACGCACCGATCTGAGCGCGGAGTTCACCGGCAAGCGCGAGAGCAGTTGGAAACGCGGCGATGCGGATCAGGCGCTGGCTTCGGCCCCAGTAGTTGTTGACGAGACTTACTCGACGCCAGTCGAGACCCACAACCCGATGGAGATGCACGGAACCGTCGCGGTGTGGGAAGGCGACAACGTCACGCTCTACGAATCATCGCAGGGCGTCGTGAACCACCGGCGCGTGATGGCCGAAGTGCTCGGCGTGCCCTATGAGAATGTGCGCGTCATCTCGCGGTTTATTGGGTCAGGCTTTGGCGGCAAGCTGTTTCCCTGGCCACAGTCCACAATGGCCGCCGCGGCGGCCCGCAAACTCGATCGCCCCGTCAAGCTGAGCGTCGATCGACGTATGATGTTTTCCAACGTCGGCCATCGTCCTCGCACGCAGCAGCGCATCCAGCTCGGCGCGACGCAGGACGGCAAACTGACGGCGATCCGGCACGACTTCTATACGCAAACCTCCGAACTCGACGATTTTGTCGAGCACTGCGGCGAGCAGACTCCCTTCCTCTATAGTTCTCCGAATCTCGAAGTAACCACGGCCATGGTCCGCCGCAACGTGGGCGCGCCTGCGCCAATGCGCGGTCCGGGCGCGGTTCCCGGCCTCTTTGCGCTCGAATCGGCAATGGACGAGCTCGCGATCAAGCTCAAGATGGATCCGGTCGAGCTGCGCATCAAGAACGACGCCGAGCGCGACGAAGGCAAGAACCTTCCCTTCTCTTCGCGGCACCTCAAGGAGTGTTATCAGGTCGGCGCGGAAAAGATCGGCTGGAAACAGCGGACGCCCGAAGTCGGCTCCATGCGCCGCGACGGCAAGATCATCGGCTTGGGCCTCGGCGCGGCGTCATGGTCGGCGGCGCGCATTCCCTGCACGGCGAGTGTGGAGCTTTGTCCTAATGGCCGCGTCTGTGTTCGCTGCGCCACGCAAGACATCGGCACCGGAACCTATACGCTCTTTGCGCAGGTCGTGCACGAGAAGACGGGCGTGCCGCTGGATCGTATCGACGTGTTTCTCGGCGATACGTCTTTGCCTGAGGGCCCAACCTCCGGCGGCTCAATGGTGACCAGCGCGATCCTGCCTGCCGCAAGCGGGGCGGTCAAGCAAGCAGTCACGCGCCTGCTCAACATCGCCGCGCAAACGCCGGGTTCGCCCTTCCATGGCGCGCATCCCGATTCGCTCACGGTCGCTCAGGGACGCGTCATTTCCAAGGAGCAGGTGGCTCGCGTCGTCGGCGTTGCCTATTCTGGAGCCGATGCGGACCTGACCGCGAACGGCGTTCCCTTCGAAGAGGTTTTGCGGCTTGCCAATCTCAGCGGCATCTCCGCAACCGGCCACACATTCCCCTCGTTCGAAGATCCCAAGGCGCAGAAATATTCGCTGCACTCCTACGGCGCGCACTTTGCCGAAGTGGAGTGGGAGCCGGAGATCGCGCGGCTGCGCGTCAGCCGCATTTTTTCTATTTTTGATTGTGGCCGGATCATCAACAAGAAAGCCGGCGCAAATCAGATTCTCGGCGCCGCTGTAATGGGCGTAGGCATGTCGCTGTTTGAAGAGACGCACTACGACCACCACTTCGGCCAGCCCATCAATGGAAACTTCGCGGATTATCTGGTCGCGACATGCGCCGACCTGCCGGAGCTCGACGTAACCTTTCTCGACTATCCTGACCTGATCGTGAACGAATATGGCGCACGCGGCATCGGCGAGATCGGCATGGCCGGCGTTGCTCCCGCCATTGCCTCGGCGGTGTATCACGCAACCGGCGTGCGCGTGCGCGAGCTGCCGATTCGTATCGAGGACCTGTTGCAGTCGAAAGTGCTGGCGTGATCCGGCTCGGAAAGACAAGATAAGTTCATGAAGATCATAAACAGCAAAGATCGGCCGAGCCGCAAAGCATCTCCGGATTGGTTCACCGGCCCCGTCTGGGTGGATGAAATCGTCGTCAATCCTGAGCCGTCACATCTGCGCGCCTTTCGCGTAAGTTTTGCGCCTGGCGCCCGCACCAACTGGCACACACATCCTCTGGGACAGACGCTCCATGTGCTCACCGGTCATGGGCTCGTCCAGCTCGAAGGCGAGCCAATCCGCGAGATTCATCCCGGCGACACGGTCAGCATTGCGCCGCATGAGCGCCACTGGCATGGCGCAGCCGCGAACCATACGATGGTGCACTTGGCCATTCAGGAAGCAGACGCAAGGGGCGTAGACGTCGTTTGGCTCGAGCAAGTCAGCGACGAGGAGTACAACGCCGGATAAGAAAGGCAATAAGGAAGGCACGCATGAGCACGACCGATTCGATCATTGGCGTAGCGACTCCGCGCATCGACGGACCGCTGAAGACCACCGGCGCCGCGCAATACTCCGCGGACTTCCACTTCGAACGCATGGCGCACGCCGTGCCGGTGAGCGCATCCATAGCCAGCGGGCGCATTCACAGTCTCGATGCGAGCGCCGCCGAGCGAATGCCGGGCGTAATCCTCGTCCTGCACCACGGCAACATCGGCCCGCTCTATCGCACCGTTCCCGGCGACGACAACGCGACAAACAGCGAGGTGCGTTCCGCGTTGGAAGACGATGTGGTTCGCCATTGGGGCCAACATGTCGCCGTTGTTGTGGCGGAAACATTGGAACAGGCAACCGCCGCCGCAGAGGCCGTGAAAGTCGACTACGAACCGCAATCTGCGAATCTCCGCGCCAGTCTCGACGATTACACAGGCGAACGCAAATCAGTCTCGAAGCGTGGAAATCCCGATGACGCATTCGCTTCTGCTCCCGTCAAGATCGACTACACCTACATCACTCCGAATGAAACGCACAATCCGATCGAGCTACATGCTTCCGTCGCTGTGTGGGACGGCGACCGCGTCACTCTTTATGAAACCTCACAGGGCGTCGTGAACCATCGCGTGGTGATGGCGCAGGTGCTGGGACTGCCGCTCGAAAATGTCCGCGTGGTCACGCGTTTTCTAGGATCGGGCTTCGGCGGCAAGCTCTTTCCCTGGCCGCACACCGCCATGGCCGCGGTCGCGGCGAAGCGGCTCAACCGCCCGGTCAAGCTGAGTCTCGATCGCCGCATGATGTTTTCGACCGTCGGTTATCGCCCGCGAACGGAACAGCGCATCAAGCTCGGCGCAACAAAAGACGGCAAGTTGTTAGCTCTGCGCCACGACTACCTCAATGTCACGTCGCAACTGGACGACTTCAATGAAGGCTGTGGCGAGGCGACGCCCTACCTCTACAGCGTCGCCAATCTCGAAGTCACCAACGGCCTGGTGCGCCGCCACGTGGGCGCGCCGATGTATATGCGTGGACCGGGCGCAGTTCCAGGACTCTATGCGCTCGAAGCCGGCATGAACGAGCTCGCCGACGAGCTACAGATCGATCCGTTGCAACTACGTTTGATCAACGACGCAGAAAAGGACGAAAGCACCAATACGCCGTTCTCCTCACGGCATTTGAAAGAGTGTTTTGAAGTCGGCGCGAAGAAGTTCGGCTGGGAGAAGCGCACCGCCGGCGTCGGCTCGATGCGCCGCGACGGAAAGATACTCGGCTGGGGAATGGCCGGCGCAAGCTGGGTGGCGCTGCGCCTGCCCTGCACCGCATCGGTCGAGTTCTGCGCTAACGGCCGTCTCTGCGTGCGCTGCGGCACCCAGGACATCGGCACCGGAACCTACACCATCTTCGCCCAGGTACTGAGCGAAAAAACCGGCATCCCACTCGATCGCATCGACGTCATCCTCGGCGACAGCGCATTGCCCGACGGCCCCATGTCCGGTGGCTCGATGGTGACCGGCTCCGTGCTCAACGCCATCGCGGCCGGCGCCGACGGCGCAATCCAGAAGCTGCAGAAACTTGCCGCCGCCACAAACGGGTCACCGTTTCAAAACGCCAAACTGGAAAACGTATCGTTCAGCAAGGGCATTCTTCACGGCAAAGACGAAAGTCCGGCCGGCGGGCTACATTTCGCGGAGCTGCTCAAGATGGCGCGCCTGAACGGCATCAGCGCCGAAGGCAAAACCCAGCCGAGCTGGGAAGACCCGAAGGCCAAAGGCGTATCGCTACATTCCTATGGCGCGCAATTTGTCGAAGTGGAGTGGGAGCCGGACATCGCTCGCCTGCGCGTCAGCCGCGTGGTCACCGTGATTGATGCCGGCCGCATCATCAATCCGCGCGCGGCCGCCAACCAGATCGCCGGCGCCGTCGTGATGGGCGTAGGCATGGGCCTGCTCGAAGAGACAATTTACGATCAGCGCAGCGGTCAGCCGATTAACGGCAGCATGGCGGACTATCTGATGGCCACCTGCGCCGACTCGCCTTCGATCGACGTGACGTTCCTCGATTATCCCGACCCGGCGATGGGCGAATACGGCGCGCGTGGCGTAGGCGAGATCGGACTTGCCGGGATCGCGCCGGCCATCACGGCTGCTGCGTATCACGCGACGGGCGTGCGCGTTCGCGAGCTACCCGTACGCATCGAACACCTGTTGCAATCGAAGATTGTGGCCGTCTAACAGACATGAACGACCTCGGACAGATTCTGGCGCTGTGGCGCGAGCTGGAAAACTCCGGGGTCGACTATGTTCTGGCGACAGTCGTCGCCGTTGAAGGCTCCAGCTATCGCAAGCCAGGCGCGCACATGCTCTTGGCGCAGGATGGCAGACGCGCAGGCACAGTGAGCGGAGGCTGCCTTGAGGCGGAGGTGGCGCGGCGCGCCTGGTGGCTGACCTCGTCCGGCCCGGTAGTGGAGCGCTACTCCACTCAGGACGATGAAGACGAACGGCCCTACGGTTCTGGCTGCGGCGGAGTGGTTTTTCTGCTGCTGGAGCGGAAACAAACCGCCGGTCCACTGCTGAGCGCCTTCGATCGAGCTTTTAGCGAACGAACTCCTCTCGCCGTTACGACCGTTCTAGACGGCCCACATATCGGACGGCGCAAAGTAGTCGGCTTCGCAGGATCGGACGCGCATGAGCCAGATCTCGTTCATGCCGAATCCAACACGGAACGGCTCGACCAACTGGGCCAGTCCTGTCTCCAGAGTCGCAGATCATTTGAGCAAAAGATTTCGATCGAAGGCCCGCAGGTCCGTGTGCGCGCAGACTATCATCCGGCGCGGCCTGGCCTGTGGATCTTTGGCGCAGGCGACGACGCCAAACCTCTCGCGCAATTCGCGCAGGGAATGGGATGGTTCGTCGCTGTCGCCGATGGCCGCTCGCATCTGGCAACGTGCGAACGTTTCATCGGAGTGGACGAGGTTCGGGTGCTGCCGATCTTCGATCTGCCCGCCAAGGCACCGGAGCATTTGCCTCTGCGCTGGACCGATGCGGCCGTGGTGATGACCCACAGCTTCGATCAGGATTCGCGCATTTTGGCCTCATTGCTTCAGATTGAGAGACCCCCTGTGTATCTTGGAGTGCTTGGCCCGCAGAGGCGCACACGAGAGTTGCTGGCTGAAGCAGCCCGCCTGCTGGATTTGCCGGCGACCACGGATCGGGTGGAGGCATGGCTTGCACAAATGCATGCGCCCACAGGACTCGATCTCGGCGCAGAGGCCCCTGCAGCCATCGCCCTTTCCGTTGCTGCGGAGATTCAACAAACGCTCGCAAACGCCACAGGCCAGCCGCTGCGCACGGTGCGCGCAGTTCGCGAAACTGCCGCACGGACCTGAGCTCTTTGTTGCCGATCG
Organism: Occallatibacter sp.; assembly: GCA_035486155.1. Classification (GTDB taxonomy): domain Bacteria; phylum Acidobacteriota; class Terriglobia; order Terriglobales; family Acidobacteriaceae; genus Telmatobacter. Next base: position 20,494 of record DATHNJ010000114.1, read on the forward strand.
CGCTTTACGCGGCCTTATTCGCGAGATGAGCCTCGAGCACATCGAGAAACTTCGCCAGCCAGGCCGGATGCGCCGTCCACGCTGGTCCCGTCACGAGGTTGCCGTCCACTACGGCTTCGCTGAAGTCGACCTTGACGAACGTTCCGCCGGCCAGTTCGACCTCCGGCGCGCAAGCAGGATAGGCATTCAGCTTCTTGCCCTTCAGCACGCCCGCCGCGGCCAGTAGCTGCGGACCATGGCACAGCGCTGCGATCGGCTTGCCCGCTTTGTCGAAGTGGCGAATCACGTCGAGGACCTGCGCGTTCAAACGCAAATATTCTGGAGCGCGTCCGCCAGGAATCACCAACGCATCGTAATCGGTGGCCTTAACCTCGTCGAAGGTCGCGTTGAGCGTGAAGTTATGCCCGCGCTTCTCCGAGTAAGTCTGATCGCCCTCAAAATCATGGATCGCCGTTCGCACCTGCTCGCCCTTCTTTTTGCCGGGGCAAACGGCATGTACGGTGTGGCCCACCATCTGCAACGCCTGGAATGGAACCATGATCTCGTAATCCTCGACAAAATCGCCGGCCAGCAGCAATAACTTCGCAGGTTTCATCGCATCTTCTCCGATTCGGGTTAGCGGTTCAAATCAATCATCTGTTTCTTAAGCTAGTCTTGCTTTTAACCAAGTCAATCGAGTCGCTCTTTGTTCTAGCGAGACGCTTGCCTACTGGATTTGACGCGCTAACTGGTTTTTAGGATTTTGTACTTGAACGCGCCATTAGATCTCGGGCGCGATTCAATTTTCATCGCGCTGTCCAATAGAATCACATTATGCCTTCGCCGCGCGCCCAGTTGGAAGCCCTCAACGCCCGCATCATCGCCTGCGATCGATGCCCGCGGCTTCGGGAGTACTGCGCCAACATTGCGAAGGTGCGCCGCCGCGCCTATGCCGATTGGGAGTACTGGGGCAAGCCGGTTCCGTCCTTTGGCGATCCTGACGCGCGCGTCCTGGCTCTGGGCCTCGCTCCCGGCGCACACGGCTCCAACCGCACAGGTCGTCCCTTCACCGGAGACGGCTCCGGCGATTTCCTTTATCCGGTGCTCTACGAAGCGGGATTCGCGTCGCAGCCGCTCGCAAGGTCGCGCGACGATGGCATGCGACTCACCGATCTGCAGATCACATCTGTAGGTCGGTGCGCTCCGCCGGGCAACAAACCCACCCCGGAAGAGCTGCGCAACTGTGCGCCGTTTCTCGATGAAGAGTTTCGCCTGCTGCGCAAGCTGCGCGTGGTCGTCTGTCTTGGTCGCATCGCGTTCGATGGACTTCTCGCGCACGCCCAGCGAACCGGCATCCTCACTTCCCGCGCCGGCTACACATTCGGCCACGGAGCGGAATATCAACTTCCGAACGGTCTCCACGTCATCGTGAGTTTTCATCCCTCGCTGCAGAACACCAATACGGGCAAACTCACGCGGCCTATGTTTCTTGCTGTATTTCTGCGCGCGCAGCAGTTAGCTTCCCTCCCTGCACCCAAACGATTGGCTCTACAATAGACCGCAATCATGGATGACTTCTCGAAGACAATCCTGAAGGAGCTTCTTCCAACCGAAAAGCTGCCGACAGCGCCCAGTGGCAAGCGCGCCCGGCGTGAGGACGCGTTGGATCATCTAGCCGCGCCGATCCTGCTGGAGCGCGCCGCTCACCTGCGCAAGCTGGCGAGGTTAAGCGAGGGCTCCGCCAGTGAAGTGCTCAAGGAATATCCGCAGCACGCAATTCACCTGCTGGTGCGCAGCCGCAACGGCGGCGCCGAGTTGCATGAGCGCTTCGCCGATCTCTTCATCGTCATCGATGGACGCGCGGCTTTGCTGACCGGCGGGACGATCCCCGACGCCAAGACGATTGCGGTCGGAGAGACTCGAGGATCGGCCATTGAAGGTGGAACGCAACAGGAGCTTCGTCCCGGAGATCTCGCGCATGTTCCCGCAGGATTGCCGCATCAAATGCTCGTGTCGGGCGATAAGTTCGTCACCTGCCTCGTTCTAAAAATCGAGCAGGATCCGCAAAAGGCATGACTGTGAAGCCGACATTCTACGAATTCTTCGCCGGCGGCGGCATGGCGCGCGCTGGCTTCAAGAACGGATGGGAATGTCTCTTCGCCAACGATATCGATGAGAAAAAAGGCCTGAGCTACGCCGCGAACTGGAGCGCTGACCGCCTCCGGATCGAAGACGTCGGGCGATTGAAGACATCGGATCTGCCCGGCCGAGCCGATCTCGTCTGGGCATCGTTTCCCTGCCAGGATTTGTCTTTGGCCGGCGATCTCGCCGGATTAAAAGGAAAACGTTCTGGGGCATTCTGGCCATTCTGGCGGCTAATTGAGTCTCTCGAACCAGAAGGCAGAGCGCCATCCGTCGTCGTGCTGGAGAACGTATGCGGCGCGCTTACATCCCATCGCGGCAAAGATTTTTCGTCGATCGCCTCTGCGCTTGTTGGCGCAGGCTATCGCTTCGGAGCGGTGGTCATGGACGCGGTTCACTTCGTCCCACAATCGCGCCCGAGGCTGTTCATCATCGGCGTCCTCAAAAACCGGCCATTGCCGCGTGCTGTGGTCGAATCTTGCCCCATCGCGCCATGGCATCCGGCGAGCGTCACCAAAGCTCACTCCAATTTGTCCGACGAAGCAAGAGGGGCCTGGCTCTGGTGGCGTCTTCCCCAGCCGGCGCACCAGGCGACGCGCCTCGCTGACCTCATCGATGAAAAACCGGACGGCGTGCAATGGCATAGCGCGGGGCAAACCGACCATCTGCTCTCGCTGATGACGCCTTTGCATCGGGAGAAGGTTGAAGGGGCCAAACAGACCGGACAAAGGATGGTTGGCGGCGTCTACAAACGCACCCGCGTCGATGCAGATGGAAATCGCTCGCAACGAGCGGAGGTTCGCTTCGACGATGTTGCAGGTTGCCTCCGAACCCCCGCGGGCGGCTCAAGCCGGCAGACGATCCTGGTTGTTCGAGGAGATAGGGTGCGCTCGCGTCTGTTGTCGCCTCGGGAAGCTGCGCGCCTGATGGGGCTGCCGGAAAATTATCAATTGCCCGAACGCTACAACGATGCATATCACCTGGTCGGCGATGGGGTGGTCGTGCCGGTAGTTCGTTTTCTGGCGAAAAATTTGCTGGAGCCCTTGCTCTCCTGTTCGCGCGCCGAAGATATCGAGGCTGCATGACAAACGACAGCGACAACTCACGATGAAGGAGACGCCGGAGCTCCGCAGCCGCATCATGCGCGCGGTCAAAAGCAGCGATACCGCGCCGGAGAAGGCGGTGCGGCGCATGGTCCATCGCCTGGGATTTCGTTTTCGCCTTCATCGCAAAGACCTGCCGGGAAAGCCCGATCTGGTCTTTCCTAAGCTCCGCAAGGTCATCTTCGTCCACGGCTGCTTTTGGCATGGGCACACGTGCGCACGCGGCGCACGCATGCCGAAATCCAACGCAGACTACTGGCAGGGAAAGATCGGCCGCAACGTGACCCGCGACGCCAAACACCTATCGGCGTTGAAAGAATTGAAATGGCAGGCAGCCATTGTGTGGGAGTGCGAACTCAAAGATCAGGCGAGGCTGCAACGGCGCCTGGAAGCTTTTCTCTCGGCCCTCAAATAAGGTTCACCTGTTGATGTTTATGGTTCGCGAATCTTAGGTGAGTCTCCGCGAATCTGCGGGGATCGTTGGGTTGTGTATGACCCGCTACTTGACGATTATTGTTCGCTCGTTGACATGCGGCATTGACTTTCAGCAAAGTAACATTCAACCCGGCGCGAAATAGCGCCGCGGAGAGCCCGCTCTGGCGCTCCGCAACCAGCTATGGCCACCGCCTTTGCGAGTGTGGAAACGAGGGAAGTTCTGCGCTGCAGCAACCCTCATTGCAAACTGGTGCAGTTTAAAGCTGCGAATTCCCGGTGCAGAAGATGTGACCGACTTCTTCAAGCCGAGCCCACTGCGACGACTCATCATGCCGAGAGCCGCCCTGTCTGCATAGCCGACCTGGTGATTCGGATTCGCCACGAGCGCCATCTGAGCCAGCGTCAGCTTGCAAGCCGCATGCAGGCGCCGCGCACCTACATTTCAAAGATCGAGAACAACAGGGCGACCCCTACGCTGGGCACGCTGGAGAGATTGGCGGCCGCTCTCGAAGTGGGGGTCAGCCGATTGGCGCCGGATTCGCGAAGCCGGCGCGAGGAAGAAGCAGCAGCCGTCCTGGCGGATCCGTTCCTCGCCGAGATCGCTTCGCTGCTGCCTCGGATTGACTCATTCCATCGGAGCATGATCTACCAGGCGTTCCGCGATCGCGCGCGCCGCACTGCTTGATTGAATGGAGATGGGCTTGGCGCCGCGTGATCTTTCTTGGAGCGGGAGACCGGGATCGAACCGGCGACATTCAGCTTGGGAAGCTGACGTTCTACCACTGAACTACTCCCGCTTTAGGAGCGGCTTTAGCAGGCAGTATACCAAGATCGCGCACAAGCACGCCCATTGAGTCCTCCGCAATGACTAAGCTTAAGATGATTCCCGGCAAGCCGCAGTTAAGAGGGAGACCATTCTTTCCAGCAAGCGCGGGTAGGGCGAAAAGCTGCTGTACATGAGACAGATTCCTTGCCCTCGCACCGATGCGACTCCTACCGAGTGATCTCCTTTTGCCCAGTTAGCCCGGACGGCCCCCAAATCGCATCGAGCTTGAGCGAGCCGAAATCAGGAGCAGGAGGCGCGGGGATGCGGGAAAGCCATGCATCCTGAGGTTCGGGAACCGGAAGCGCGACGAGTTTCTGCCCGGAGAGCCCCTGCATGATGTCTCTGATCAGATAGACAGACGACACGCCGTCGGCGATGCTGTGATGCAGAGCGAGGACCAAAACCGCGGCGTGCGGTTCGTGCAGCAACTGCGTGCGCCGTTGCATTCCACTCCGAAAGAGCACGCTGGGCTGCCGTCGCGCGCCGTGCTGTCGTAGAATAGGGCGGCTTCCGGAATACGCTTTCTCAAGGCGTGAACTTGCACGCCCCGAGAAAGCCCCGGGGAAAATCCGATCGCATCATTAGGAATGGACCGAGATGAAGAATGCCTCCAGAACGTACATTGGTCTTCGTATTGTTCTTCTAGTCGTCCTAGGGAGCATGTTGGTCATGAACAGCCCTGCACAAGACGTTACGGAAATCGGCGGACAGAAGCTCGTCACACTGACGCGCGCCGCTGTGAGCAAAACCAAACCCGAATTCACCAGCGTTACTCTTGCGCCGGGGCGCGGCATGGAGTTGATTCAGATCACGGCCAACTTTCCCGGCAAAGGCAATGTAGATGTTCTGGCTTCGCCCGATCTGGCGACTGCTAAACAGATGCTCGATGAGAAGGACACGGCGAACGGCGACCTCGGCTATCGTCTCGGCTCGGCGTTTCTGGTTCCGTATCCCAATCGGATTCGCGGCAAGCTGTCGGCCGATGGAAAGACCCTGACGGCTTCGTGGGAAGGCCACACGCTGACTCTGCCGGCGAACAATGTCGGTAAAAATTCTGGCGCCGAGCGCCACGCCATGCACGGCCTGATTCTGAAGGCGAAGACCGACGATGTGCATGTGAAGGATATTCCCGGCGGACAGGAAGTAACGGGCGTGATTCATGCCGGCGACTTCGGCGGCCACTGGTTGTCGAAGACCGATCTCGATATCTCGATTTCATTGACGGCCGAGGCAGTGGACGCGGTTGTGGTGGCGCATAACGTCGGCGGCGAAGCGGAGCCCATCGCCATCGGCTGGCATCCTTATTTCGCGCTGCCCTCAGGCGATCGCACCCAGGCGCGCATCCATATTCCGGGCTCCAGTCTGGCCGAGGTTGGCGACTACGACAGCGTGTTTCCGACCGGCAAAATCAAGCCTGTCGACGGGACCCAATACGACCTGCGCGCAGCCGATGGCGTCGCGCTGGCGCACAACTTCTACGACGACAACTGGAGCAAGCTCGACTGGAAGAACGGCGCGGTGACGGTGAAGGTGATCGACCCGGCAGCGAAGTATGGCGTGGACATCGTCGGGCTTTCGCCGGAGATCAAGACTATCCAGATGTATGCGCCGCCGGCGATGAAGTTTGTCGCCATCGAGGATCAGTACAACTTCGGCAATCCATTCGGTAAGGAATGGGGATCGATGGACACCGGCATGGTGACGCTGAAGCCGGGTCAGAGCACCAAGTGGCATGTGCGGCTGCACGTGTTTGTGCCGTAGGACAGGCAATCACGGCTTTCAAACCGCCGTTCGTGCACCGTGCGGGTCAGTTCGCTCTATGCGGGTGCGAGGATCTCCACACTTGGAAAATAGGTTCGAAATCTTGCAGCGTCGCGGGTGAGCAATGCCAGCCGCTCAACTGCGGCGTGCGCTCCGATGTAGAAATCGGGCAAAGGCGTAGACCGCGAGCCTCCGCGACGTCGATAGGCCGCGAAGCACTTTCCGGCCAGAAACCCGGCCTCCCATGGCAACGCCGCACGTGTATACACCGACGCGGGCAGCGCAGCGTTGAGCGCCTCGATGGTCGCGAACCCCACGGACACTTCCGCGTAGACGATGGGATTGACAATTAGATTGGTCCGCTCGGCGCATTCCGCCAGTGCGCGTTCGGACCAGTCCGCCCAAGTTGCATCGCGAGTCGCCACATCGAGCAATACATTGCTGTCGACCAGAATGCCGCGACAATTGCGCACACAAACGGCAAGGAGCGGTAGGGCTGGCTTCATCTCTTGCCGCGACTGCTCGGCGCACGCCGCAAACTTCCGCGAGTCAAGGCCATGATTTCGTCAGTAGACATGCGCGTGTCGGCAGTCCCGCGGAGAGCCCTGACCGCCTGCACGCCGCGAGAATTTGCATCCTTGCTTCGCGCTGTCTTGCGGATGCGCGCGTGATCGTCCGCGATTTCAAACTCAACTTCCGTATAAGGCAGAAGCCCGAGGCGGTTTCGCACATCCTGCGGAATGGTGACTTGCCCTTTTTGTGTGATCCGCATAAGTATTACTCCTACTTGTAAGTGTAATACTAGCCAAATAATCTCTCACTTGAGAAATTATTGGTCCATCATTTTGATGATTCCTTAAAGCCCGGCAGGTCGACGCGGCGGGCGATGTGGTCCTTGATCCAATGCGGATCCCACCACTCCTTAGGATCGATCTGCACGCCATCGAGCTGCATGGCGAAGTGGATGTGGTCTCCGCCGGCCATCCCGGTCATGCCGCTTTTGCCCATCACTTGGCCGCGCTTGACCATGTCGCCAACGTGCACATCGATCTCGCTCATGTGACCGTAGATGGTCTGCAAGCCGTAGCCGTGGTCGACGACGACGCAGTTGCCGTAGATGCCAAGGGGCGCCGCGTACACGATCTGGCCGTCGTTGGACGCTTCGACGCCGACGTGCTGCGTGACAGCGAGGTCGTAGCCCAGATGCACCTGTTGGTCAATCTTTTTGCCGTGATAGATGTAGTTGCGCAGATCGGCGAAGGTGGCTTCGGCCTGCGCGTGGGTCTGGCGCGCGAAGGGTTGAGACCAGAGAAACTTCGCCGGCGATTTAAAGCGCAGATCGGCGAGGGTCTTGTTGTTGGCGCGGCGCATCTCGCTGTTGATTTTGACGAAGCGCGCGACAGGATCGCCAGAGCCGTTGGGGTCGAGCTCGTTGACGACCTTGTTAAGAAAGGCGTCGCTGATCTGCAGATCGTGGACAGTGTAATGCGGTTGTTCTTTCTTGGGGAACTGAACGACGATCGGCTCGGTCACATCGCTGCCCGCGCCAATGGCCGCGTAAACAACGGGCGCCACACTCTGCGGCATGTTCCACGAGATTGCGAACAGCGAGAATAGGCCGGGCTTGCCGTCGGGCATGGGCCACGAGCGATAGGCTTGATCGCCGACGCGCACGCCGGACGAGGTCGCTGGGCCGGAGACGTTGAAGGTCACCAGGTCAGCCATGCCTTGGTAGAGATAGTGCTGGTCAGAGTCGACGCTGAGCTGCGGCAGGCGCGTGATGACGGTAACGTCGCGCTCGGCGCTGGCTTTCTTGCCGAGAAGATCGTTCGACGTCGCTTCGACGATCAATTTTGCTGGACCATCTTTTAATTGCGGCGTGGCTTTTACGCCGGCGGCGAAGCTCCAATTCGTGTCGGAAGTTTTAGACCGTTGCGCTGTCTGTCCGATGGCGTAGCTCGCGCCGTTCTGCTCGATCGTCGCAGAGATCGTGCGGACGCCGCGCGGATCGTGGACCTGGACGCTGACGGGCGTGGCCTGGCCGATGGTCGTAATCGACGGCGCGTCGATAACCGGCGTGGCCGATCGCGCAAAAACGATGACGACGGGAACGAGAATGAGCAGCGCGAGAACGACAAAGAAAATAACTTTACGCACGAACTCATTGTAGCTTCGCATCGAGTCGTAAATGCGCCTCTAACGCGCGGATATCAAGTGGCGCCAAGATTGTCACGGCCTTCCGCGTGCTCTCCCACCCTTCCGCGATGAAACTGCGCAAGGATGGGCGCCCGGCGCCACAAAAAGAACACCCGCAGATCCTCGGATGCTACTCGCTGGAGATGTGCGAGAGCCGCACGCTGTGCCCTGTTCGCGCCGACTCGCGCGCCGCATCGAGAATCTGCATCACCGTGACATTGGTATCGAGTGCGCTGAGATCGCCCTGGTCGCGAATCTGCCCGCGCAATACCGCGGCCAGATAACTCAGCGAGTTGCTCTCATTGCTTGCGAGCGCCGGAACCGTGGGCGCGTGTTCCTCGTTTTCGTGTTGATAGCGCACGCGCATCTTGTCAGGACCGACAGTAATCGCGTAGCCGGTTGCGCCGTAGACTTCCATGTCTTTACGCGAGAATGGCCAGTTCCATGAGCCCTGAATGACGGCCTGCGCGTGCGGATACTGGAGCACGATCGTCGAATCGTCATCGACCTTGGGATAGATCTCAGGCTTGTCATGATTGACGACTGCGGTGACGGTCTCCGGTGTTGCGCCGTGCATGAGCCACGTCATCAGGTCGACGCCGTAGCAGCCGAAGTCATACAACGCGCCGGCGCCGTTCTGCTCGGGATCGGTGAGCCACTTCAAAAAGTCGGGCGAGACGCCGATCTCTTTCGGTCCCTCATGGCCATCGTGCACGACAACGCGGCGAATGTCGCCGAGGTTATGGCGCATCACTTCGTCGTAAGCGGCTTTATTGCTCGAGTACCAGGTGGTCTCGTAGTTCACCAATACGTGAATATGTTTTTCGCGCGCGAGCTTGCGAATCGCCAGCGCGTCGTCGAGCGAGATGGTGAGAGGCTTTTCGACCATTACTGAAATGCCGTAATAAGCGCCGATTTCGACGACGCGGCGATGGCCGGCGATGGAGGTGTAGGCGAGCAGTGCGTCGGGCCGGCGCTGTTCGATCATCTTGGCGGGATCTTTGAAGAACAGGTTGTCGGCGAGGTTGAATTTTTTCTGGTACTTCGCCTGGAGCGCTGGATCGGGCTCTGCGATGCCCACCAGCTCCACATCCTGATGCTGCGGCAGTTGCGCCAGGAAGCCGACGACGTGATCGTGCACAAGGCCGACGATGGCGACGCGCAGCGGGCGTTGTGCGGATTGAGCCTGCGCTACAAGACAAAACAGCGGCGCAAGGCAGACAAGAAAAATGCGGCGACACATTCGAGTGAGAGATAGCTCAAAATCATGCATACAGTCAGACTCCCTTTTTTGATCCGGGTACAGAATAGACGGCAAACGCCGTAGATGGCGCTCGGCGCGGTGTCAACTTTGGCTTTGCAAAGAGCGTCTATTTCCTTATGCAGACGTCGAATGCGGTTAAGCCGACGGAGGTGCGTTTTCGCTGCCCCTGCTGCGGATATCGAACCCTTGATGCGCCTGACGCGATGAAGTTGTGCCCGGTGTGCTGGTGGGAAGACGATGGGCAGGATGACGAGGATGCGCAGGAAATTCGTTTGACGGTGAATGGGCATCTGAGTCTTGCCGAAGCGCGCGCGTCGTATGCGCGCTGTGGCGCTGCCGATCTCCGCTTTCTGCCCTATGTGCGCACGCCCGAGGAGTCGGAGCTCTGAGTCTTCAACACAACTGCACTTATTTCCGTGCAATCCCACTGTGATCAACAGGCCCGGATTCAAATTGAACGGTTGCATGGCGCCAGATCAGTAACGTGACCTCTAGACTGCCCCCATGTGCAGTCTGCGCCCTGGCCGGTTTGACCCTGTCAGCAATCCCTCTTACCATTGAATTCAAGGAATCCGAAAGCCACGCGGCGCCTCTATTGACCCGAGCGGCCCAGGCAGTTTCTTTGGCGCAGGCCGCGCCTGGAAGGCACAAAGTTGAGTTCTACTGATACCCTCGAAAATTCCCCTACCAACGACGCCACAGAAGCGCAGCACGCGCACGAACACGACGGTCACGACCATCATCACGAGCATGGGCATGAGCACGGTCACGAACATGCGCACGGGCCGGTGTTGAATCCCGACTGCACCCGCGAGCTGGTGCTTGACATTGCCGCCGATGAAGTCTCGAAGGCTTTTCGGACCGTGACGCGCAACTATCAGAAGTACGCGCGCATTCCGGGCTTTCGTCCCGGCAAAGTTCCCGAATCGGTGGTGCGTCGCCGTTTTTCAAGTGAGATTCGTAAGGAAGTCATCGACGGCCTGTTGCCGGAACGCTTCAACAAAGGCGTACGCGAACTGGGCGTCACGCCTGTGGGCCAGCCCCAGGTGACCGAGCTCACCATTGAAGATGGACAACCGCTTCACGTAAAGGCGACGTTCGAGTATGTGCCGGAGTTTTCGATCGAAGGCTACAAGGACGTAGTGGTCGAGAAGCCTTCGACGGAAGTGACCGAAGAAGAGTTCCAGCACGAGATGTCGGAGCTGCGCGACTCGCGCGCGACAATTGAGCCGGTGGAAGAAGACCGCGCGCTGGTGGATGGCGACTGGGCGCAGATCTCTTACTCGGGCCAGGTCGACGGCGAGCCGGACGCAGCGCCGATTGCGGGCCAGGACACGATGGTGGAGATCGGCGGCAAGGATACGGTGGAAGCATTCACCACGGTCCTGCGCGGCGCCAAGCCGGGCCAGGAGTTGAAGGCCGAGGTCATCTATCCCGCCGACTACGCCGAGCCCAAGCTGGCGGGCAAGACAGTTTCTTACGAAGTCACGGTAAAGGCAATCAAGAAGCGGATCACGCCGGAGCTGAACGACGAGTTCGCGAAGGAGCTGGGCAGCTACGAGAATCTCGCCGAGCTCGAGACGCGCGTGCGCGAGCATCTTGCGAATCGCAAGCAGCGCAGCGTGTCGGCCGAAACCAAGGACAAGCTGTTCGCCGCGATGAACGCCAAGTTCGATTTTCCGGTCCCCGAATCGCTGGTGCAGGATCAAATTGATGTGCGCCTCGATCGTGGTCTGCGCGCATTGGCGGCGCAGGGCATGGCGACCGAACAGATGCGCAAGCTGGACTTCGGCCGTCTGCGTACGGCGCAGCGCGACAGCGCGGTAGCTGAGGTGAGGAGCAACCTGCTGCTGGACAAGATCGCCGTGGCGGAAGACGTAACGGTAACTGACGAGGAACTGGACCACGAGGTGCAACTCGCGGCCCTGCAATCGAATGAGCCGGTGGAGACGCTTCGCCAGCGTTTGACTCAGGATGGCGGGCTCGCTAGAATCCGGGAACAAATGAAGCGGGAAAAAACTGCGAATTTGCTGTACGAGAGGCTCCCTGCCTAGACTGGGACTCCGGTTTTAGGCAGTCGCCGCATTGAACGCTGCTCGGTTTGGACCGATCCGAATCGCGCGGCCCTTAAAGGGAGGGGGAAAACAACCCCCGACGGAAGAGCGAGAAGAACGCCGAATGGCATTAGTTCCCATGGTGGTTGAGCAGACGAGTCGGGGCGAGCGGGCCTACGACATTTACTCCCGTCTGCTACGCGACAACATCATCTTTCTTGGCACTCCGATTGACGATCAGGTGGCCAACCTCATCGTGGCCCAGATGCTCTTCCTCTCCGGCGAAGATCCGGAGAAGGACGTCCAGCTTTACATCAACTCGCCGGGTGGTTCAATTACCGCCGGGTTGGCCATCTACGACACGATGCAGTTCATTAAGAACAATGTTGTGACGTATTGCATCGGCCAAGCGGCCAGCATGGGAGCGTTTCTGCTCCTGGCCGGGACCAAGGGCAAGCGGTTTGCGCTGCCTAACTCCCGTATTCTCATTCATCAGCCGTCGATGGGCGGGTTGAGCGGACAGGCGACGGATATAGATATCCATGCGCGCGAGATTCTGCGCATCCGCGAGATTACCAATACGTTGATGGCGCGCCATACTGGACAACCTCTGGACCGCATCGAACATGATGTTGAGCGGGATTTCATTATGAACTCGCAGCAAGCCAAGGAGTACGGGATTGTCGATGAGATTATCGACCGGCCCCGGGACTTAAGGCCCAGTGCTTAAGACCCAATTCGGACTTCCCAGCAGTCGAAGTAATAGTCCGCATCGGTAACAGGTAATGCCCTAAGGGTAAGTGGTCAACTAGTTCAAATCGCGGTATCTTGTCAGGGGGTAGTTGAATGAAAACGCGCACGGGACCTGAAGAAGCGCTACGTTGCTCGTTCTGCCACAAGTCGCAGGACGCCGTGGCCAAACTGATCTCGTCGCCGAGTGACTATCCTCGGGCCTATATTTGCGACGAATGCGTTGCGGTCTGCAACTCGATTCTCGAGGACGACCGTGGCGAAGCGCATCCCGCCACCACCGCCGGGCACCTTCCCAAACCGCAAGAGGTCAAGAGCTTCCTGGACGACTTTGTCATCGGTCAGGACCAGACCAAGAAGAAGCTCGCCGTGGCCGTCTACAACCACTACAAGCGCATTCAAATGAATAGAATGCGCAACAACGAAGTGGAACTGGCGAAGTCCAACATTCTGCTGATCGGGCCGACGGGGTCAGGCAAAACGCTGCTCGCGCACACGCTGGCCAAGATGCTCGATGTGCCGTTTGCGATTGTCGACGCGACGACCTTGACCGAAGCCGGCTACGTCGGCGAGGACGTTGAGAACATCATCCTCAAACTGCTGCAGGCTGCCGACGGCGACGTAACCCGCGCGCAGCAGGGCATCATCTACATCGACGAGATCGACAAGATCGGCCGCAAGGACGAGAACCCCTCGATCACCCGCGATGTTTCCGGCGAGGGCGTCCAGCAGGCGCTGCTCAAGATCCTTGAAGGTACGGTGGCCAACGTTCCTCCGCAGGGCGGACGCAAGCACCCGCATCAAGAGTTCACCGCGGTCGACACCACCAACATTCTCTTCATCTGTGGCGGCGCATTTGTCGGCCTGGAGCGCGTGGTTGGGCGTCGCGTCGGCAAGAAAGCTCTCGGCTTCAAGGCCGTCGATGCCGAAACCGATGCAGCAACTGTCCGCTCGCATCGCGACACCGAGTTACTGCGCAAGACCGAGCCGCAGGACCTCATCAAGTACGGCCTGATTCCCGAGTTCGTCGGCCGTCTGCCCGTTATGGGCATCCTCGACGAGCTGGATGAACCGGCGCTGATCGAGATCCTCACCAAGCCGCGCAACGCGATCCTCAAGCAGTATCAGCGTCTGCTCGAATACGAAAATGTCCGCCTGCACTTCACGACGGAAGCGACCGCTGCCGTGGCCCGCGAAGCGCTGGCCCGCAAGGTGGGCGCACGCGGCCTGCGCATGATCCTCGAAGAGCTGATGCTCGATCTGATGTATCACCTGCCTTCCAACAAGCGCGTGCGCGATCTGGAGATCACGCGCGAGATGGTCGAGCGCCGCGATCTATCGCTCTGCCTGCTGGAGAAAGCTGGATAAGCTTCAGTCCGCATACAAAATAAAAAGCCCCTCATGCTGAGGGGCTTTTTATTTTGCGCTGAATGCTGAATCAAGACGCCTAACCGGCTATCGATCGCCGGCGCTGACTTGTTGAGCCCATTCCATGGCTTTCCACTGCGCGCCCGATACGACGGGCTCAGAGATGTGTATGTCGTCGCAGAGGCGAGTCACGGTGTCCCATTCGCCGGCTTCGACGGCCAGCATGAGGTTGTAGAGCGGCATCAACTGCGAATCCTTCTGCATCAGGGCGAGCTTGATGTCCTGATGAATGGACAGAGCGTCGACCACCGATTCAATGGGGATCTCCAGAATTGAATCCATCAACGAAAGCAGCCCCATCAGGAACAGATCCATACCGCCGCCGCCGAGCCTGGGGCCGAGCAGTTCGCAGAACCTGCCGCGCGTCAGGGCCGCCAGCATAAGGTCGGAGGTGCGGTCGTGAGCGATCTCCAGCGTCACCGCGAGACGGCACCAGCGACGGGTCTCGTGTTCGCCCAGGATCATGAGCGCCTGCTTGATCGAGCAGATCTCGCTGCGGAATCCGAACATGGGCGAGTTCAAATAGCGCAACAAGCGGAAGCACAGGGTGGCGTCTTTCTTGATCAGGTCCTCCACCTGCGCCAGGTCCAGCTCAGGCCTCATCACCGCATTCAACAGCGAAAGATGAATGGCGCGGTTGGAGGAGCCGGTCCAGGTGCGCACCATCTGCGGCCGGCGGAAGAAGTAGCCCTGAACGAGGTGGAAACCCGCCTTCTTTGCAAACTGGAAGTCCTGCCGGGTCTCGACCTTCATGGCGATCATGCGGCAGACGGCGCGGTGTCCGGCGACGATAATTCCAGCGTCGGCCAGCGACGTCTGGCGCAGGTCCACTTTGATGAAATCGGCGAAGTAGGCCAGCGGCTCGCGCGGATCGTCCACCGTGTAATCGTCGAGAGCGATCTTGACGCCGGCTCGCTTGAGCTGCGTGCAGGCCAGCATCACCTCTTCGTCGGGAGGAACCGTGCTGAGAATCTCGAGCACCAGATTTTCCGGCGGAAGCAGGGTGATGAACTCGCTCAGCAGGATTTCGCGGGTGCAGTTGATGAAGGCCAGCTTGTTGTCGCACAGGACGCCGAGGCCGAGCAGACTGGACATGTCGATGACCGAGCGCGTGGCGTCGGTCGGGTCGGCAGCGCTGAAGTGATTCGCGGCGTCGGAACGGAAAAGAATCTCGTAGCCGAAGACCCTTTCATCGGCGGTGAGGATAGGCTGACGAGCCGCATAGCGAGCAAATTCAGTTGCTTCAGTGGAATAGAGGCTCTGCGATTGTCCAGTGGTCTGCTGCATATCGGTATATCGGCAAAAGAGACGGAAAGTATCAGTTAGAGCGTGCGGTTTCTGGTAACTAGCGAAGAATTGGCGGAACTTTTCCCAAGGCTATTTCCGATCCTGATCTATTCTGGCTTATCGCCCATGGGGATTTGACGCCTTGCAGGCAAAATCGGTTGGACGGATCGGTTATTGGAGTAACGTCCGCCTGTCTTGCGGTGGTTGCAATTTCTAGAAACCCGGAAGTCCAGGACAAAGTCCGGACAAGGAACCGGGCGAATCTGGATTTCACCTCGAAAGAAACCGATGGCCTGCAGCCCGTTGTCAGGTCAATGCGAATTCTGTAGGCGCTCTTCCCATATGCATTCGGCGACGCTGGACAACGACGATTTCAATCCTTCGGATACTGCGCGTAATCGCAGGCGCACGGACGCAATCTACACAGACTTGACTTTCCGGCAGGCGCCAGCACACGGGTACACGCATTCGCGGAATTGCTCTAAGTCTCGACTAATGGTTCCTCTCGCATGCGGGAAGATGTCTGTCTCGTGGTGACAACTTCGTTTCTGAGCTTCACAGCAAACGTCGGCGTGTTTTCCTCAACTGCCACAGATGCCCGAAAGGGGTCGTTTCTCTAACCCCTCGTAACCTCTGTCAACCAGGGTTCCGCTGTACAATCCCAACATGAGTCGCGAAGCCTTTCTTGCAGCTTGCGCTTGCTTGACGCGTCCAATGAATAGGATGTTCGAAAAGGTGTGCCTATGACCACGTCGCGCGATAAGAACGAACCACGCAAGCTGCCCATGATGCCCATCCGGGACATGGTGATCTTCCCCTACATGATGACGCCCTTTGTAGTGGGACGGCTGTCCAGCGTGCGCGCACTCGAAGAAGCGCTGAACGGTGACCGGAAGATCTTTTTGGCGACCCAGCATGACGCGTCGATCGACGAACCGAAGGCGAAGGAGATATATCAGGTCGGCTCCATCTGCAATATCGTGCAGAGCGTCAAAATGCCCGATGGCAATATCAAAGTTCTGGTGGAGGGCGTGGAGCGCGCCAAGTCCATCGACGTGAGTGATCGCGACGGATTCTTTGTCGCCACCGTGCGCACCGGCAAGACCGAGTTTGAGATGACGCAAGCCCTGGAGCAGTTGATGCAGCGCGTCACCTCGCTCTTCGAGCAGTACGTCAAGCTGCAGCAGTCTCTCAACTACGAGACCATCATCGCTTCGGTGCGGATGGACGAGCCGGCCAAGCTGTCGGACACCATCGCCGCCAATCTCCAGATCGGCATTGAAGAGAAGCAGGAACTGCTCGGCATCTTCGATCCCGCGGCGCGGCTGGCGCGCATCGCCGACGTGCTCGACGTCGAGATTGAGAAGCTCGACCTTGATCGCAACATTCAGTCGCGCGTGAAGCGGCAGATGGAGCGGGCGCAGAAAGAGTACTACCTCAACGAAAAGATCAAGGCTATTCAGAAAGAGCTGGGCCGCGGCGAAAAGAGCGAGTTCGACGAGCTCCGCAAAAAGATCGAGTCGGCAGGCATGCCGAAGGAAGTTCTAGACAAGGCGATTCAAGAGCTCAAAAAACTCGAAGCCATGCCTCCTATGTCGGCCGAGTCTACTGTGAGCCGCAACTACATCGACTGGCTGCTGGCCGTGCCGTGGAAGAAAAAATCCAAAGAGACGCGCTCCATCGACTACGCCGAAAAGGTTCTCAACGAGGACCACTACGGCCTGGAGAAGATCAAGGAGCGCATTCTCGAATTTCTAGCCGTGCGTCAGCTGGTGAAGAATCCCAAGGGTTCGATCCTGTGCTTTGTCGGACCTCCGGGCGTGGGCAAAACCTCGCTGGGCATGTCGATCGCCAAGGCTACCGGACGCAAATTTGTCCGGCTGTCGCTGGGCGGCGTGCGCGACGAGGCGGAGATTCGCGGCCATCGCCGGACCTACATTGGCGCTCTGCCAGGTCAAATCATTCAGCATATGAAACGGGCTGGCACCAAGAACCCGGTGTTTCTGCTGGACGAAGTCGACAAGATGGCCTCCGATTTTCGCGGCGATCCGGCGTCGGCGCTGCTCGAGGTGCTCGATCCGGAGCAGAACACGACCTTCCAGGATCACTACCTCGATGTGGATTACGACCTGTCGCAAGTGCTCTTTGTCGCCACGGCAAACGTGATGCACACCATTCCCGCGCCGCTGCAGGACCGCATGGAAGTGCTGCGGCTGCAGGGCTACACCGAGCAGGAGAAACTCGAGATTGCGCGGCAATATTTAGTAAAGAAACAGCGGGAGCAGACCGGCCTGAACGACAAGAACATCGTCTTCCAGGACGACGCGATCCTCGAGATCATTCGCAGCTACACGCGCGAAGCAGGCGTGCGCAACCTGGAGCGTGAGATCGGCAACGTGTGCCGCAAGGTGGCGCGCCGCGTAGTGAAGAAGGGCGCCAAGCACAAGGAAGAGATCTCGGCGGCGAATATCTACGAGTTTCTCGGCGTGGCCAAGTTCCGCGACTCCGAGGTGCACGAGAAGAGCGAGATTGGCCTCGTCACCGGCCTGGCCTGGACAGAAGTCGGCGGCAGTATTCTCACCACGGAAGTCCAGGTGCTCGACGGCAAGGGCAAACTCACCATCACCGGCCAGCTCGGCGATGTGATGCAGGAGTCGGCGCAAGCCGCGTTGAGCTATATTCGCGGCAAAGCGCAGCAACTGGGCCTGAGCCGCGAGTTCTATCGCAACCTCGACATCCATCTGCACGTGCCCGAAGGCGCGATCCCTAAAGACGGCCCATCCGCCGGCATCACCATGGCGACGGCTCTGGCCAGCGCTCTGGCCAAGATCCCTGTGCGTCGCGATATCGCGATGACCGGCGAGATCACGCTGCGCGGCAAGGTGCTGCCCATCGGCGGCCTCAAAGAGAAGCTGCTGGCGGCTCTGCGCGCCGGCATCTTCGAAGCGATTCTGCCCAAGGCCAACGAGAAGGACGTCTCCGAGCTGCCGGACAACATCAAGAACTCGGTGAAACTGCGCTTCGTCGATTCGATGGATGAGGTGCTGGCGCTGGCCCTGGAAGGCCCATTGCCGACGCCTGTCCCTTCGGAGACAGACGTTCTTGCGGCTGTCCCACCAACGGACGTGACCGGCGGACCGGTGGCGCGGCAGTAAGCCGCGCACGCCCAACCCAAATGCGCTATACCACCCAATTCCTGCTGTCGGCCTTGTCGGCAGCGCAGTTCCCTGCTCCGTCCGTCCCCGAGATCGCTTTTCTCGGCCGCTCGAATGTCGGCAAATCGAGCCTGTTGAATGCCCTCGTCGGCGACAAGGCAGCCAAGGTGTCGTCAACGCCGGGACGCACACGCGCCATCAACTTTTTCCTTGTCTCGGACGAAAGACACGCCCCGTGCAAGGTCCTCGCCGATCTGCCGGGATATGGCTACGCGAAGATCTCGAAGTCGATCTCGGCGGAGTGGCCCAAGTTCATCGAGCCCTATCTGCACGAACGCGCCACGCTGAGCCTCTGCATCTGTCTCGTCGACTCGAACATTCCTCCGCAGGAGAGCGACCGGCAGTTGATCGATTGGCTGCGCGCGGCGGGGCGCAGCTTCGCCGTCGTCGCCACCAAGGTTGACCGGCTCAGTGGCAACGCGCGCACGCGCAATCTGCAGGCCCTCAAGAAAGGTCTGGAGCTCGAGGAGATTCTGCCCGTCTCGGCGAAGACCAACGCAGGCATCGGCGAGCTGTGGGCGCGGATCGAGGCCGCCGGCGGCGCCGTTTAGTTCGGCAGAACATTGGGGATTGCGTCACGGACGCTGCGTCTGCGGACGTAGAGCACCAACTCGCCGGGCTTCGCCGAGGCAGGCTGCATGTCTTTCGACTTGTGGCATTCGTCCGGCATGACGACTCCATCCTTCAGCACATCGTCTACCGGGAACCACGTCTCGATCGATGTGTCTTTCTGTCGCCCGACATCGCAGTTGACGTAATACTCCATCGAATTGGCGTAGGTGGCGCGCAAAGCAAAGGCGGTCGTATCCGCCGGCAGCGTAAGCTCGGCTGTGCCGTCGTCGTTCATCGTCACAAATTCGACGTGGTTCGCTAGTTTGCGGTTGACGTGAACTTCTATGTTGTTGGGAGTGATCTTTTCGCCGCTTCTTCCATCCAACACACGGACAGTGATCTTTTTCTGGGCGTGGCTCTGAGCGGCCACGCACGCAATCGTGAGGCCTAAAGCAAGCAGGCGTAGAAAACGCCATTGTTGTTCCATGTCACCTCTGGCGCTTAACAACTGGGAGATGTTCCGAAGTTAGCCTCGCCTGAGAAGGTCGTCAAGGTCACTTAGGCGCCGTGAGGTTACCAGGTCGAGTAGGACTGTCCGTCCGATCCGGTCTCTTCCGATCCGGAGTGCACGTCATTGATGCCTCCCGAATCGGTCTGGTCGACAGAGGAGAGCGTGTCGCTGGTGTCGGTCACCCAGGAGTCTTTGGTGTGCGTCATCGGATCTTCCGGAATGCTGCGCAGGTAGCCATCCTGAATCAGATCGTCGAGAGACTGCGGCGCCTTCTGCTTGTCCATCGTGTAGGAGTCGATGGCTGCGCGCAACACGTGCAGGTCTTCGCGCAACACGGCTTCGCGCGCGGACTTCAGCGCTCCGATAAAGCTGGGAACGGCCAACGTCGCGAGGATGCCGATGATCGCCATGACGATCATCAGCTCCATCAGCGTAAAGCCCGCTTCGGATTTTCGAAGCCTTTTCACGAATAGCTCCTCAATTTCGCGTGCGCCCTTCCCGGTCTTGTTCCCTAATCCCTGTCTCTCTCTACCAGTCCGAGTACTTGGTGCCATCCAAAGCCGTGGCCTGCGACTTGGAATACACGTCGAAGACGCTTTGCCCGCCGAACGAATCCGATGTCGGGTCATCCTGCATCGAGCGCATGCCCCATTCTGCTTTGCCGGTCATGGGATCGACGGGAATGCGGCGCAAAAAGCGGACTTTCTTGCTCTGCACATCGACTCCCTTCACCAGCGTGTCGAGATCCGGCGGATAGTTCTGGCTATCCACCTTGGTTTGGAACGCGCCGCGGTCGGCCGCATCCTTGTAGTGGTCGATGGCGTCGCGCATCTCCCACAGATCGCGGCGAAGCTCTCGTTCGCGATCGCGCTTGACCTTGAAACGCGCGACCGGCACCGCCGCCGAGGCAAGGATCGCCAGGATAGCGACCGTGACGATCAACTCGATCAAGGTCAGGCCGCGCTCGGAGCGCTTCCGGATTGGCCGTTGGCTGCTCATCGGCCCTCTACTTCACCGTAACGGTCGTCTGCGCGCCTTCGCCCTGCACAGACTGCTGTGCGCTGTTCATGGCGCCAGGACGCGTGATGCTGATTGGAGCGCTTCCCGCAGCCTTGGCCTGAAACGTCAGGACACAAACCACGCCTGCTCCGCTCACGCCGACTGTTCCCGGCGGCCGCGACGCATTGATGACGATCGTGCCGGGACCGTCGTCGCGATGCACCAACGCCACCGCCTGGCCGTCACGCCCAAGGAAGTCGCCATCGCCTACGTTGACCAGCGACAGCTTTGACGGGTCGTATTGCACCTGCAACGGAATGGACGCAATATCCTTGCCTCCGGCGACGACGACAGGAACCTGGAACGTGGCGCCTGTCGCAATCGATGAGCCCGATGACGGAACCAACGAGAATCGCAATCCGCCCGGCGGCCCTCCCGTCGGTGGGGTCGGAGACGCCCCTGCCGCAGGCGGCGCGGCCGCATTCGGCGTGGGCGGAGGCGCGTTGCCCTGCGCGGTTGCGCTGAACTGCGCCAATGCTCCCGGAGCGGCTGCCTGCGCGCTCTGCCCAGGCACAACGCCGATGCCCGGCTCGGCTGCGGCCTGGGCCGGCGCCGCGATGGGCGACATGCTCAAAGGCGAGTTGTCGGATGCCAATCGACGCAGTTCCACCGACTGCCCGGCGCCTGTGTCGATGGGACGCAGATTGGTCGACGTGATGTCGGCCTCACGGACGATGTGGGGCACCAACAGAAAGACCACCTCATCGCTCGTAATCTGATGATCTTTTGAGCCGAACAGGTACTTCAGAAATGGAATCGAGCTCAGTCCCGGAAGACCGCTCCAGCTCTGGATATCATTGTTCTCGAGGATTCCGCCTAGAATCGCGGCTTCTCCCTCGCGCAGCCGGATCGTCTGCTCGGTCTTCTTTTGGATGATCTGGGGCTCCGAGACGCCTTCGATCGTGACCGAAGTTCCCTCTGAGCTGTCTTCGATCGACAACTTCATCGTGACATCGTGGTTGTAGTGGATCGTCGGCGTCATTTCGATATTCACGCCGATATCGATGTACTGGAACTGCGTCTCGGCCAGCGGAGTCACAGCGGCTGCTACGCCCACTCCCGACTGAAACGAGCCGGTCGCGATCGGAATCCGCTCGCCAATCTTCATCGTGGCCTTCTGGCCGTCCGTGGCGCGGATGCGTGGGTTTTGCAGAGTTTTTGTGGTGGAGTCGGTCAACAGCGCGTTCGCGGTGGCCTGGCCGATCGTCACCGCGAAATCGTTCGAGTTCAGATGCGCCAGGTTGTAGAGCGTCGGGGTCGTGGTTGTGCTGGTGGTTCCAGTGGTCGTAGTTGTGCCCGTAGTCGTCGAGGTGCTCGATGTCGCCGTTTGCAGCTGCACTCCGGCGCTCTGCGGCCATTGAATGCCTAGCGTCCGCTCCCAGCTCTTATTCACTTCCAGCACCGCAATGTCGACCACGACCTCGGGACGGGCCTTGTCGAGATCATTCACCAGCTTTTGCGCAAGAAGAAGCTCATCGGGCGTACCGCGCATCACGATGGCGTTCTGGCTGGCGACGCCGTAAGCATGCGAGTTGGGCAGCACGTTGCGGATGGCCGTCTGCACATCCTGCAGATCGTTTTGCTGCCAGGCATTGGTCAGATAAAAGGTCTGCACCGCCTGCTCTTCGAGCTCTTGGCGCTTGGAACGAGTATTGGCGGCGACAAAGATCGTGTTGCTGGTGACCGGCCTCCAGAACGTACCGGAAATGGTGCCCACAATGCGCAACGCCTCGATCAGCGAGACATTGGTCAAATCCACCTGAATCCGCTTGCCCGTGTAGTCGGGATCGAACAGGATATTCACTCCGGCTGCTCTGCCTACGGCCTGATAGATGTTCTTCGAGTCCTCGACCATGTGCAGCGTCAGCGGCTCATTCGACACCGGCTTCAGTTGCACCGGCGAAGCCATGGAGTCGAGTTCGATCTGCTGGCTGGCGGATTCAGGCAGCGCCTCCAGATTGGGCGGCGCCTGCTCCTTGTGCAGCGCACGCACCTTGCCGATCTCCTGCGAGGCCTGTTCGTTCGACGGATCGATCTCAGACGCGCGAAGGAACTCCACCAGCGCGCCCTGCTCGTCGCCCGTCGCGAAAAGTCTCCGGCCATTCTTCAAGTGCAGCGTCGCGGCGGGAATCTGCACCCGGTAGAACGCTTCCTTGTAGATCATCTCCTTGGGAACCATCGTGAAGGCCTTCTGATAGTCGTTGAAGGCCGTGTCGAAATCGTTATGCGTCTCCGCGGCTTGTCCCTGCTTGTACCAGGATTTGGCGGATTGCGCGTGGAGCATGCAGTGAGCAGACCCCAGCACCGCAAGAACCGAAAAGAGCGCGATTCGCGCGATGATTCTGGATGCGGCCGGAGCGGCTGCGCAGCGACTCATGGAACTCCTCTGCGTCCTGTCAGGCCTTGCGTCGGTTTCAAGACGCCCGGGGAGGGCGTGGCCGGCCGTGACGGAAGATCGAACGATTGCAATACCCATCAACGTCGCCTCATTCTAGCAAAGCCTTGCTAAGCCATCGATTGCGCGCCCGTGTGCAGCGCCCGACCTGGCGCGATTCCTACGTCCGCTTAGGATAATCACATTTACTCCGATGCTAGGATGAAGATTCGAGGTAACCTCTGCATGCCCCGCCAAACCACTCACGTCATCGCGCCGCAGGACCGCTCCGGGCCTCAAAAGCCCGTGCGACCTCGCGATCCGGTGGCCAGCGGCGAGCGCGACGCGGCGCAGAATCGTGCGGCCAGCCATGACTATTTTCTTCTGGAGCGCTACGAGGCCGGCGTGGCGTTGCGCGGCACCGAGGTCAAATCGATTCGCGAAGGCAAAGCCAATCTGAAAGACGCCTATGGGCTGGTAAAAGACGGCGAGGCCTTCCTGCTCAATGTACATATAGGTCCCTATTCGCACGGAAACATCGCCAATCACGATGAAACTCGCACGCGCAAGCTGCTGATGCACCGCGAAGAGGTTCGCAAGCTACAGTCCAAGACGCAGATCAAGGGGCATACGCTCA
This sequence comes from Occallatibacter sp., assembly GCA_035486155.1. Taxonomy (GTDB): domain Bacteria; phylum Acidobacteriota; class Terriglobia; order Terriglobales; family Acidobacteriaceae; genus Telmatobacter. The sequence continues at coordinate 44,067 of DATHNJ010000114.1, forward strand.
TCCCCACCCGGCTTTATTTCAAAAATGGGCGGGTGAAATGCGAATTGGCGCTTGCTAAGGGCAAACAGGACTGGGACAAGCGGGAAACTGAGCGCCGGCGCGAGGCCGACCGCGAGGCGCGGTCGGCGATTAATGCGAATAAGCATCGCAGGGGACGTTGAGACGGCTGACAAGCCTATTGGAAGGACCGATTGCGGAACATCTGTATCCCTTGGACCGCATCCGGATTCGCCGTTTCAGGACGTGAAATAGAATCAGACCTATGCGCACCACCCTTTCCTTTGCCTCCCCTGCTGAGATCGCCACCGAACTCCTTGCCGTCCTGGCTGTCGATACGCAAACCGAAAAAGGCCCCGCAGCTAAGCCTGCGCCGACGCTCCTGACCTCCGATCACGCCGTCACGGCCGCCGCCGCCGCAGTGCTGGCCAGCGGCGAATTCAAGGCCGGCGCCAATGAGACGTTGCTGCTGCACGCCCCGGCGGGTCTGGCGGCCAAACGCCTGCTGATTGTTGGGCTTGGCAAGCAGGCGAAAGCGGCGCTGCACAACGTCCGCAATGCCGCCGGAACGGCGATTCGCTTCACCAAGCCGCGCGGGATTCGCGAGCTGGCTCTCGCCCTGCCAGAGAACTTCTCCGAAAGTCTGCCGCTCGCAGAGGCCAGGGCGATCGTAGAAGGAGCGTTCGTCGGCGACTTCGACCCAGATACCTACCGCAGCGAGCGCAAGGATGTCAGCGTGCAGTCGTTCACCGTAGTCGCGCCGGCCAGATCGGACCGCGCGGCGATCGAGGCCGGATTCAACGAGGGCGTGATTGTCGGCGAGAGCCAGAGCTTTACCCGTTCGCTGGTCAACGAGCCGGGCAACAAGCTGACGCCGACCATCATGGGTCAACGCGCCGCTGCCATGGCGAAGGAGGTGGGCCTGGCCTGCGAAGTGCACTC
>DATHNJ010000115.1:0-14126 GCA_035486155.1 Occallatibacter sp.
CAGCAACAGCGCTACGGCAAACGGAACTCCGTTGATTCAGTTCCCGAACACCGCGCCGCCTTCGACCGGCGGCCCCACCTATGGGGGCGGGGGATTGGACCAGGGCGTCGATCCTAACTATCGCGACCCCCAGTCGGCGCAGTGGAACGTGACGATCGAGCGGCAGCTGGGTAGCGCTACGACGGTGCGCGCGAGTTATGTTGGCATGCACAGTTATCGTCTGAACATTACCGAAGACCTGAACCAGGTTCATGCCAGCACCACACCCTACAATACCGGCAATAACCTCGTACCGTATCAAAACTGGTCTACGCTTTACAGTACCTTCAATGCTGGAAAACAGAGCTATCATGCCTACGAGGCCGAGGTAACTCACCACATGGCTCATGGCCTCTCTTTAGATGGAAGCTATACGCTGGCGAAGAACCTTGCCGACAACCAGGGAGATACGCCCACTTCATTTGCGGGTGAAGTGAACTACGGCATTCCCATTGCCGACCGCTTCAATGTAAACAGCGATTACGGCAACGAAGAAGGCACGCGCCGCGACCGCTTCCTGATGACCGGCAAGTATCAGTTGCCGGTGGGCGTGGGGCGCACGTGGCTCAATCACAAAGGTTGGCTGGACCAGTTGATCGGCGGTTGGGAGTTGACGAACATCACGCTTCTGGAAACCGGGCCATGGCTCACGCCGAACATCAGCGGCACCTTCGATGCGTCCAATACCAACGTCCTGAATCGTGGCGCGTCTTTGCGCCCCGATGTCGCATCGCACAATTACTACGCCGGTCAATCCCGTGCGAACTACTTCAACCCGGCCGCCTTTGTGCAAACGCCCGCGAACGCCGGACGCTTCGGCAGTGCGGGAGTCGGCATTCTCGAGGGGCCAGGAACGGAAGCCGTAAGTCTTGGTCTGGGCAAGGTCTTTTCAGTGAGCGAACGGACGAAGGTTCGCTTCGAGTCGACCTTTACCAACGTTTTGAATCACACTAACTTTGCGCCTCCGTCCTCGTTGCAAGTCATCCCGAACGCAAATGGGTTGAATGCCAATCAGGCCTTCGGCGAGTTGAGCGCAGCTCAGACCGCCGAGAACGCAGGAAACCGCACCGGCCAGGTCGCGCTCCGCCTGGACTTCTAACAAGCGGCGGACAACGAGGCGCAGCCTTGCTGGTTTAACTCGCAAGGCTGCGCTTTTTTGTGCGATTCTCGAAACCATCCGCCTGATCGATCAATGGTGCAATCTCAGTTCGGAGTTCAGAGTCTCGACACTTGTCGCTCAACGCTTACACTGACTTCATAGTGTGCGAGCGTCGGAACTGTGAACTGCGAACTGTGAACTGCGGCCGCCGAAAGGCGGCTGCCGCATGATCGCCGGCGCCTCGTGGACATGGTGGATCGGATTCCACGTTGCTGTCCTTTTCCTGCTCGTCATCGACGCGAAGCTGCCGTCTCACCGCGGAGACGGCGCGCAAGCCCCAACCACCGCCTGGATCTGGACCGGCGTCATGGTTCTCGCCGCCGGCGCCTTCGCCGCATGGATCGGCTTCGAGCAGGGCCGTCAGCGCGCCCTCGAGTTCGTGGCCGGCTACACCATCGAAACCTCTCTCAGCATCGACAATCTCTTCGTATTCCTCGTCCTCTTCCGCGGCTTCTGCATCGACTCCGCGCGGCAGCACCGCGCGCTACTGTGGGGCGTAGGCGGCGCTATCGTTCTCCGCGGCATCTTCATCGCCACCGGCGTCACGCTGTTGGCGCGCTTCCATTGGATCACCTGGATCTTCGGCCTTTTCTTGCTCTATGCGGCGTTTCGCCTGATTCGCGGCGGCTCGGCTCACGCGGCCATCCCCGCGTGGATTCGCCGTCTTCAGCCCGCCAAAGACTCGCTGCTGCCCGTCATCATAGCCGTCGAATTTACTGACCTGCTCTTCGCCCTCGACTCCATTCCCGCCGTGCTGTCGGTCTCGCACGATCCGTTTGTCGTCTACACCTCGAATATCGCCGCCATCCTCGGCCTGCGTTCTCTCTACTTCGCGCTCGCCGCCCTCCTTGATCGCTTCCGTTACCTGCACTACGGGCTCGGCGTCCTGCTGGCCTTCGTCGCCCTCAAAATGCTCGCCGCTCCGTGGTTCGATGTGCCGATCACGCTCTCGCTCGTCCTCATCGGCGCCATCCTTGCCGTTTGTGCGACGGCTTCCTGGATTGCGGCGAAACGGGAAGAGGCCAAAGTGTCCTGAAAATAAGCAGGCGCGCCTTGCCGTGGGAAGGCGCGCGGAATTCTGCGCTTCGTCTTGCCTTCGAGCCGCATCGAACTAATAGAGAAGGCCCGAAGCGGTCTGGGCACAACATGAACTACACATTCAGTACCGTGAATGCGGGTACTTTGGTCTGGCGGAGAATCGCTGGTTGCGGCGCCCAATTCGTCGTATCCTGAGAGGAACAATTCCCATGAAGACCTTTACCTTGGAAGAAGCGCAATCACTGCTCCCCGTGCTGGAGTCGTTGCTTAAGCGCGCTCTTGAAAGCAAGCAAGCTGCCGAGAAAGTGGAGGCAGATCTTTCCGCGCTCTCCCAGCGCATCTACGTCTCCGGCGGCATGTACGTCAACGTCGGGGCGGTCGCCAAACAGCGCGCAGAAGTGGAAGACCACACCCAGCGCATGCGTGAATCGATCGCGGAGATCGACGCCATCGGCGTGCAGGTGAAAGATCTCGATTCGGGTCTGCTGGACTTTCCATGCAGGATGGACGACGAGATCGTGCTGCTGTGCTGGCGCATGGGAGAGACCGCAATCGATCACTGGCACACCATGGACTCCGGTTTCCAGGGTCGTCAGCCGGTCGACGAGCGCTTCCGTCGCCGCTCCAACTCGAGCAATCGCCCCAACTAGTCGGAATGGGCATGTCAGTGCGATAAGCCGACAAGAGCCCAGCAGAGAATCACGATTCCCACAAACGAAGCAAGAAGAAAGAAGGGCCATTTTGCTTCGAGCGGGATCCTGTACGCGTTGCTGTGATATCGACTGGGGCGACGCGGGTCGAACTGGATTTTGAAATTGTCATCGGCTTCCAGATGGTAGAGGGATGAACCGAAGTCGACCTTGAATCTACCTATTTGATTGCCGCAGTTTGAAGGCGCATAGCGGAAGTGGACATCGCAGCTTTCACGGCGATAACTCTTACCTTTCCCTCGGGCCAACTGCCGGCTGGCGGACGTAACAGTAGCGATTATCTCTGGCCATTTGTCCGCTCCGCGCAGCTTTGCCAGCAGCTCTTCCAACATGATGGCTGCAGTATATTCTTTCATCGCCTATGTTCATCTCCGAACAAGAAGTCCGCGAACACCTTACCTACGACGCGCTGATCCCCGCCATTCGTCAGGCCCTCATCGATTATTCCGCGGGCGTCGTCGACCAGCCGGCCCGCATGATTCTGCGCGCCGGCAACGCCGAGGGCGCCCACAACGGTTGGTTCGCCGTCATGCCCGTCATCGCCGGAGACGTGATGGCCGTCAAGACCGTCACCTTCTATCCCGGCAACGCCGAACTTGGCCTTCCCACACACATGGCCATGATCGAGCTGTTGCGGCGCTCAACCGGCGAGCCGCTCGCCGTCATGGATGGCCGCCTGATCACCGAGATGCGCACTGCATGCGTTTCCGCCGTCGCATTCGCCGCGCTCGCGCCGCTTCACTTTGCCGCGCCGCCAAAGGTGCTTGGCATCCTCGGCTCAGGCGTCCAGGCACACGCGCACATCCAGGCCCTGCGCTGCATCTGGCCGGAGCTCGCCGAAATCCGCATCTGGAGCCGCACTCAGGCCCACGCGCAACTCCTTGCCGATCAGACCGGCGCGAGCGCTGTCTCCATTGAAGAAGCCGCAGCCGCTGACGTGGTTCTCACCGTGACCTCGTCGCCCCAGCCTGTTTTGCAGGGCCCCTGGCTCAAGCCCAATGCGCTTGTCCTCGCTGTGGGCGCAACTGGAGCTTCACTGCGCGAACTCGATGGCGACCTCATGCAGTCCAGCTTCGTCGTCGCCGATTCTCGCTCCGCCGTCGAGCGCGAGTCCGGCGACGTTCGTCTCTCCGGCGCCGCAGTCTCGGCCGAGATCGGCGAAGTGCTCGCCCGCCCCGAAGCCGCCGCTATCCCGCGCGACCAGCGCATCGTCTTCAAGTCTGTCGGCATGGCCATCGAGGACCTCACCGGCGCACGTCTCGTCTGGCAGTCTCTGCAGCAGCCAGCGTGACCCGCTGAAGTTCGCGCTCATTCCTCTGGCGTATACTCCGGTTGCCTGTCGATTCCATTCTCACCGGGGCTCGTATGCCAAAGGCCAATCAGGTTGTTTCGGCTTTGTTCATGAAGATTGCGGGCTGCATGATTCGGATGGCGCTTCCAATAACTCTTTTCGCCTTCGGCGTTGCGGCGATAAGCGCGGCGCAAACTGCGCAAGAACAGACGCCGGAACCTGGCGTTAAGCCCTGTCTCCCCGACGACGCCGACCGCCCCCTTCATTCAACCATCGAAGCATCTGTGCAGTTCACGATGGACTCCGCGCATTTGAAGCCCGGAAAATCCGTATGGTTGAAGACCACCAGCGAGTTCACCATGCCCGGGTGCAGTCTCAATCAGGGCGCCGTGCTGTATGGGCATGTTGTTGCGGCCGCCTCCAAGAAGACATCCGACACGGCGGAGCTTTCGCTTATCTTTGACCACGGCGATTGCCAGGGCCGTGGAAAGCAGCAGATCCCCCTTCACTTGATCGGCATCGTTGTCGTAGGCGATCCGCAGAATCTCCACACCGTGCTGCCCACCGAGGTCCACGGCGGCGCCCGCCAGATCTCCGACACCGAGGGCGCCACAGATGGATACGATCCGAGATTGGCGCTGCAGATCACTCCCTCGATCGTGCATCCTGGCCTAGTGGTCGGAGACTCGCAACTCCAGCTCCAGCCCACTTCCGGACCCGAATGCAGCGCGCGCATCCTCAGCGGCGGCCGCAGCGTTCAGATGGGACGAGGATTTGAGCTGATTTTGGCGCCCTACGCGACGATCGCTGCGAACCGCTAGCACTGCTGTGCACGTGCTTGGATCCTATCCAGGGGTTGGCTCGCTACGCCGCGAAGCGGCGCTCACTTGCTGCTCTATTCCAGCCACCCGCCTGTTGCTGCACACTTTCGTTCGTATGATCCCGAACCGTCTGTAAGCGAAAATCCAACTCTCCGCGTCTTAGTGTTCTGAGGGCCAAAAGAAAACTGCGCCCCTTCAAGCGCAATACGGCGCATGGGGAGAAAAGCAGTACCCTTGTCTAAGAGGCGAAGGTTGATGATGAGACGCAAGTGGGCGAAGCTGGCTGTGGCATTACCTTTTCTTCTGACAGGTTGCAAGGGCTTTTGGAATGCGCTTCCAGTCTCCAGCACCGGAAGCGGTTCGACCGCCTCCGGCGGCAGCTTCTACGTTCTCAACATCGCGACCGAGCAGGTCGCCGGCTACACCATCGATTCCGGTACGCCAACACCCGTGCCTGGCAGCCCTGTGAGCCTCGGCGTTGCTCCTCTGTCCATGGCCATCGCACCCAAAGCCGACTTTCTCTACGTCGGAACGCAAAACGGAATCTATCTCTTCTCCATCGCCTCCACAGGCCAACTCACCGCCGGCAATAATGCTCAGCCGATCTCCGGCGATAAGGCCATCAGCATGGTGGTGAGTCCGGACGGCGGCTGGCTGATCGATGTCCAGGCCAGCGCTCCCTCTGTGAATGCGATTGCGATCAACGCCACCACCGGAACGCTTGCATCCGCAAATGAACAGGAAGCCATCGCCACCCTGCCCGCCGTCACGGGCGCCACTCCGCAGGTCGCCGTCTCGCCCGACGGCAGCTATGTCTTCGCCGCCATGGGAACCGAGGGAACTGCGGTCATTCCATTCACCACTGCCAACGCCGATCCCTTCGGCGGAGTGGGCCGCATTCCTCCCGCTGGCTCCGGCGGTCAAGCGCTTTCCGTAGCCGTCGATCCCCTTCAATCCGGTCAGACCACGCCGCGCCTGTTCTACGTTGGTGAAACCGTCGCCACCAGCGGCGACAACTCAGGCGGCCTCCGCGTGTTCAACTTCAGCACTCTCGCCTCCGGCCTCAAGGAACTTTCCGGCTCGCCGCTCGGCATCTCGGGCCTGGCGCCGTATTCCATCCTCCCCATCTCCACCGGCAACTATGTCTATGTCGTCAGCCGCACGGTCAGCAATAGTAGCGGCGTGGTCAGCAACACCGGCGTCATCGCCGGATTCACCGTCGCCGGCAGCAGCGGCGTTTACTCGGTCACCGCCCTCGGCAGCACCTTCACCGTTGGAACCAACCCCGTCGGCCTGGCCGAAGACAGCACCGGGACCTATGTCCTGGCCGTCGACTCCGGTGGCGACCCCGACCTGAAGGGGTACACCTTCGACTCCACCAACGCCGGCTACCTCGACGCCGCCATCTCCGCCAACACGGGAACCGATCCCGTAGGCGCCGGCGCCATCGTCGCTGTGCCGTAATCGTCGCCGGAATGAAGGGATGGGCAGGAGCATGAAGGGTACGGGCTTCCAGCCCGTGCGTACCTGCCCGATTCTTCATATCGCGGACTTCAGCCCCTGAGGGACACACCAGCGATTTGCCTTCAGCCCCTCCCTTTCATTTATTTGTCCCAATCTTGGTGCTATCCTCAGGGTGAAGAACACCCGTGTCCCCAGGCGTCCGATCTCCGATTCCCGATGTCCCCCTCGTCAGGAGTCAAGCTTCCAAAGCAGCTCTTGCTTTGGCCCTTGTCTTCTTCTCCTTCGCGCTGGGTTGCTCGCGCCTGTCGCATCTCCGGCAGGAGCAACATGAGACGGTCTACGTCTGGACCCGCCAGATGTACCTCCGCGACCGCGTCGCCGCCGTCTCCAATCGCGTCGCTGAGGTCACCAACGGCGAACCGCTCGAAGTCATCGAGCATGGCCGCCGCTTCTATCACGTCAAAACGCCCAAAAACGAAATCGGCTGGATTCCTGAGCGCGCCGTCATCGACGACAAAACCTACGGAGCGTTCACCCAGCTCGCCAATCAGCACAAGAACGACCCGGTAGTCGCCAATGGAACCCTCCGCGATGACATCTATCTTCACGTAAGCCCCGGCCGCGACACCGACCGGTTCTATCTGCTGCCGGGCAACGCCAAGGTGCAGATGTTGGAGCGGGCCTCCATCTCCAAGAACGCCGTCCCCCCGCCGCCGGGAACGCCGGTCCCGCATCCACAGCCGCCCAAATCGCCAACTCCGTCCCCTGCCGGGGCAAAGCCTGTGAGCATGGAGCGAAGCGCCGCCTCCAAGCCGGAGACCGAAGAGTTAAAGCCTGCGGAGCCGCCTGTTTTGGAAGACTGGTGGCTCATTCGCGACTCTGACGGACGCACCGGCTGGGTGCTCGGCAGCCGCGTCGACGTCGACGTGCCCGATGACGTGGCTCAGTACGCCGAGGGCCAGCGCATCGTCGGCGCCTACGTCCTCGCCAAGGTGCATGACGACGAATCCAACGCGCCCAACCACGAAGTCTCCGAGTACGTCACCGCGCTGGCCCCGCCCAAAGCCGGTCTGCCCTTTGACTTCGATCAGATCCGGGTCTTCACCTGGAGCGTGAAGAAGCATCGCTACGAGACGGCCTTCCGCGTCCATCCCATCCAGGGCTTCCTGCCCGTCCGCATCGGCTCGGAAACGGACGCCAAAGGTACGGACCCGACTTTCAGCTTCCTGCTTTCAAGCTCCGAGGACCTCGCCGTCGATCCCACCACCGGCATCGTGCATCCAGCTAATCCGCGCACCATCAACTACGCCATGCGCGACACCTCGGTCCGCCGCATCGGCCCCGACATGGCCCCCATCCCCATCACCCACGAGCCCGGCGAAAAAGACAAACCCAAGTCCGCCAAATCCAAAAAGCACAGATAAGCCGCGCGGCGTCTGAGACACGTCAATTGGCACGAATGTGGGCGCTCCAGGTCTCGCTTCTGAGCCCTGGGAAAGCAAGAATGCCCGAGAATTTTCGCAGAAACCAATATCATCAATCCATGCCCACTGGAGCGATCGGCCAACTCCCACGCTGGACGATGGACTACGGCGTCAAGCCCATCGCCGTCTCGGGCTGCTTTGTGCTTGTCGCGCTCCTGTGGACCTTTCCTCTCCAGCACGTCATCGCCTATCCGTTCGTCTTTTTGTTCTTCGGCGCCATCATGGGCAGCGCCTGGTTCGGCGGAGTCGTCGCCGGCGTCATCGCCGTCATCGAATCGTCGCTCCTGATCACCTACTTCTTCATTCCGCCTCTCTTTTCCATCACGGTAGCCAAGGAGTCGCAGAGCTTTCTGGCCGCCTTCATCCTCTGCGCGATCGCAATCTCCATTGTCAGCTCCGCGCGCAAGCGAGCGGAGAACGCAGTCCGCATCGCCAGAGACGAGCTCGAGGTCAAGGTGAGCGAGAGAACAGTCGCGCTCGAGCGCTCCAATCTTGAGATCCGCGAGAGCGAGCGCCAACTGCGCATGCTCACCGAAGCGATTCCGCAGCAGATCTGGCGCGCCTACGCGTCTGGCGAGATCGAGTACTGCAATCAGCATCTGCGCGACTACGTGGGCGAAGAGCGGGGCGCCATTGAAGGCGAATCCTTTTTCAGCATCCTCCATCCCGAAGACGTGACACTATTCCGTCAAGGCTGGGAATCGGCGCTGGTCGCCGGCGGCCGATTCGAAGTCAAGGTGCGTGTGCGGGCCGCTGACGGAACCTATCGCTGGTTCCTGGTGCGCAGCGTTCCCCAGCGCTCTGAAGACGGCGCCATTTCCCGCTGGTACGGCATTCACATCGACATCGAAGAGCAGCATCGCGCTCAACAAAGCCTCGCGATCGCGCAGGAAGACTTGTCGCGACTGTCGCGCACGCTGAGCATGGCGGAGATGGCCGCTTCCATCGCGCACGAGCTCAATCAGCCGCTCACCGCAGTCGTCACGCACGCGTACGCTTGCCGCGAATGGCTCCATACGAAGCCCGCGAATATCGATAAGGCCTCGGCGACAGCGGAAAAGATCGTGCAGGAAAGCACGCGCGCCAGCTCCGTGGTCAAGCGCGTGCGCGCCTTGTTTCGTAACGAAGAAACGGAGAAGTATCCGGTCGACGTGAATCACCTCGTGCAAGAGCTGGCGCGCGTGCTGCGCGACGACGCGATCCGCCGCGCAGTGACCGTTCGTATCCAGCTCGATCGCACGCTGTCCAAGACCGAAGCCGACGCGGTGCAGTTGCAACAAGTGTTGCTCAACCTTGCCAACAACGCGATGGAAGCGATGACCGAAGTCCCCAACGGACGCGAGCTTGTATTGCGCACCGAAAAACGCGGCGCTGAGATCATGATCTCCGTCGAAGACCGCGGCGCAGGCATCGCTCCCGACGTAATCGGCCGCATCTTCGAGCCATTCTTCAGCACCAAGGCTCATGGCACTGGAATGGGACTCGCCATCTGCCGCAGCATCATCGAATCCCACGATGGCCGCATCTGGGCCGAGAACAGGCCGGAAGGAGGCGCGGCGTTTCGCTTCTTGCTGCGGACGGGCGCATGACGGAGCCGACCGTGTACATCGTGGACGACGACGCCTCCATCTGCGAAGGCTTGTCGAACCTGCTTGAGTCGGTGGGGATTCGCGCGCAATGTTTCGGCTCCGCGGAAGAGTTTCGCGACAACCTGAAGGATGTGCAATCTGGATGCCTTCTTCTCGACGCGCGACTGCCGGGCGTCAGCGGCGTTGAGTTTCAGGAGGACCTGCGAAGGCTCGGCGCGCAACTTCCCATCATCTTCATGACCGCGCACGGTGATGTTCCCATGGTGCGCAAAGTCATGAAGGCCGGCGCCATCGAGTTCCTGACCAAGCCATTTCAAAAAGAGGAGCTGCTGCATGCTATCGAGATCGCGTTCGCGCAGGATCGCGAGCGGCGCGAGGGCGAGGCCATTGTCACTGCGATTAAAACCCGTATCGCCTCGCTGACCGATCGCGAGCGCGAGGTCATGTCGATGGTCACCGCAGGCATGCTCAACAAGCAGATCGCGGGCGAGCTCGATCTGAGCGAGATCACCGTGAAGATCCATCGCCGCAGAGTGATGGACGGCATGCAGGCCGGCTCGCTCGCCGAATTAGTTAAGATGTGCGAGCGAGTTTCTTTCCCCTCGCGGACGGCGAAAGCCTAATCGCCGAACCCAAACTGCTCGTCGCGCGGCAGCCGGTCGAGAGAGTCATTTTCCAGGCGGAAGCGAAGCCCAACCAGCTTCGCCCTCATGGCTAGTGAATGCACACTGCGGAAGGTGCTGTCGCGACGCCGGAGATGTCCTGCAATAATCAGCTCGCGTGAGCGCGAATAGGTTTCGCGATAGACGCGCAGCCGCGCCGCTGCTAGCTGCGGCAGCGTCGCAAAAAGCAATGCGCGAATATCGATCGCGTCTTTAAGAGCCTGCAGCGATGCGTGACGTATTCCGATCTCGCGAGCCAGATCGGCGTCCCATGGGTCTGCATTGCGCGCAATCCAATCGCACTCCGCGGCGGGCTCGCCGGCTGCTTCTTTGATTTGGAGCCGGATCAGCCGTAGCGGCGCGCGAGACAACTCGCCAAAACGCAGTTGCATGCGAACGTCGAACAGCAATCGGCCGACGTCGCGAATCTGCCGCGTCAAGCCGCCGCTGCCCCTGGACCACCAGTCTTGTCCATCGGGATCGAAAGGCGAAATGGGAGAGTTTGAGGACATGCGCGTTTCTTCACTCGATGTAAGCCTCGCCGCAAGGCTGGGCCTAATTTAAGCTCGTCTCCACGGCGCAACGAGCGCGCCATGGAGATCGAGCAGCTATGGGTTAAGAACGGTTTCGTTCAATGAATATGGCGTGTTAGATCGCGGCGTGATCCCGCTCCTTGCTGCGAATGCGGATCGCTCCGCCCACAGCGTAGAGAAAGATCTTGCCGTCTCCAATCTTGCCCGTATAAGCAGCGTTGGCGATCGCTTCCACGGCCGAGTCGATCCTCTCGTCCTGAAGCACCAGCTCTACCTTGATCTTGGGGAGAAGGTCGACGTCGTACTCTCTTCCCCTGAAGACTTCGGTGTGGCCCTTCTGTCGGCCATGACCGCGCACTTCAGATACCGTCATGCCTTCCACGCCCAACTCGATCAGAGCAGTCTTCACCGCTTCGAACTTGTTGGGACGAACGATTGCTTCGATCTTTGTCATAAGCTCCTCGCTTTTCGGTTGGTCGAATCAATCGCCCGCCATTAATCGCCTGTAGTGGAAGGGCTGGGAATCGCGGACATCTGATGCGCTGTCGCGTGGCCAGTCAAGTCTTTTGGCATGCCTGCGGGCGCCGCCAGCGACGAAATCACGTACTCGGGATAGGCCGAGATGCCGTGCTCGTGCAGATCGAGGCCGTACAGTTCGCCTTCTTCCGAGACGCGCAGCGTGCCCGTCAGGTTGACCAGATACATCAGCACCATCGCCACCGCGAACGTCGACACCGTGATGATCGCGCTGCCGATAAACTGCGCCTTCAGCAATGTGAATCCGCCGCCATAGAACAATCCCGCCAGAGGCGCTGAGTTGTCGGGCCCCGTCGGACCGCTGGCGCCGTACTGGCCGCATGCGAAGAATCCAAGCGAGAGAGTTCCCCAGATGCCGCAGATGCCGTGTACCGGAACCGCGCCGATTGGATCGTCGATACGCAGCCACTCCAGCAGCTCCACGCCCAGGCAAACCACCACGCCGGCAACGCCGCCAAGGATGATCGCGCCCGTCGGGCTGACCCAATAGCAGGGGCAGGTGATGGCCACAAGACCAGCGAGGAAGCCGTTGACCGTGAAAGCGATGTCCCACTTCTTGCTGAGGAAGTAGGCATAGATCATCGCCGTCAAACCGGCTGCGCAGGCAGCCAGCGTGGTATTGGCCGAGACCCGGCCGATCCCCGCGAAGTCCATCGCCGATAGAGTTGACCCAGGATTGAAGCCGTACCACCCGAACCAGAGGATCAGTCCGCCGGATGCCGCGATGGTCAGATCGTGCGGCAGCATCGGACCACCACCGTCGCGCTTGAACTTGCGCCCGAGCCGCGGACCAAGGACGATCGAGCCGGCCAGCGCGATGAATCCGCCGATCGTATGCACCACCGTCGATCCGGCGAAGTCATGAAAGCTCTGTCCCAGCGTGGGCAGAAAAAAACCGCTCGCGCCCATCGTCGCCAGAAAGCCGTCCGGACCCCACGCCCAGTGGCCGATGATCGGATAGATGAAGCCCGAGACGCCCACGGAGTAGAGCAGATCGCCGATGAATCCTGTGCGGCCGATCATCGCGCCCGAAGTGATCGTCGAGCAGGTATCGGCGAAGGCGAACTGGAATATCCATACGGCGAGGAACGCCACACCGGTCGACTCATAGGTTTCAGGCGCGCCCTGCAGGAAGAACCAGTGATAGCCGATGAAGCCGTTGCCGTGGCTGAACATGAACGCGAAGCCGATGGCGTAGAAGAGAATTCCGCAGAGACACGTGTCGACGATGCACTCCATCAGAACGTTGACCGTCTCGCGCGAGCGGCAGAAGCCGGCCTCCAGCATGGTGAAGCCCACTTGCATGCCGAATACGAGAAACGCCGCAATCAGCGTCCATGCGGTATTGACCGGGTTGACGATGGAGGCTGCCTGCATCGGCGCATCGGCCGCGTAGACCTTGGCGAAAAAGACGCCGGTGACGGCCGCCATGATCAGCAGCGTCAATCCAACGCCCGCCAGTTTGCCGAACAGCATGGTTGCGCCGTACTGGCGCCAGCGGGACTCGCGCAGGCGCGTTCCCAGTCGTGAAACTTTCTGTGCAAAGGACAGAGATTCCCCTCGCCGCACAATGGACCTCATCGTGTAGCTCCTCCATTTGATTTTTTAAAACTTCGTGCGCCGGACAGCGCGCTATTGCAAGGTAGAACTCACCGCAAGCGCGCGGCCTGTGCGCTGCGCCTCACGAACCGTTACTGGACTGTCAGAACGTACTCAAGGAAGGGATAACCGCATCAATCATCGCGTTGCTGCGGATACTTGTCTGTGAACTTTAAAGGCTCTTGAATGGGCGCACAACTATACCTTTGTATGACTATTCGCTCGACGCGATCCTTCCTATACTCCGTTTGCATTTGAGAATTGGCGCTGCCGCACGCCCAAGCGCCGGAAAGCCGCCGACTTCTCGCGCGATGGCGCACGACTCATGATTTTTGCCGCTCACGTTGTAGAGGTCGTGTTTTTTACGGGATTGATTGGCTGCACGTTCGTCGTGGCCATCAGCTGGATCTCCGTCGGCCGGGACGCCTTTTCCCGCGATACAGAGTTCGAATTGCATCCAGCAGAGTCGCAACACAAGACGCGCAACGACTCCCCGCAGCGCGCCGAAGCCCCGAAGATCAGCGGTACGGTTTATCGACCGTCTTCCTCTCGTTGAAGACCTTTCGATTCGTCTGTTAACTTCATCGGTTCCATTCCAGCGCGCTCCCGAGAGAATCCACAAACTCCGGTCCTAGACTGTCTCAGCCGGCTCACTCGGCCAGCATTGGACGGGTCTTCCTTGATGAAATCGCTTCTTCTGCTTCTCTGCATCGTTTTCGCTTCGGTCGAACTGTGCGCACAGAGTTTTGTCTGGCAGCCGTCACCGGGTCATACGCAGGTTCCGATCTGGCCAGGCGCCGCGCCCGATCCGCAGCCCGTGAAAGGACCTGAGAATGCTTCACGAGCGGATGCGAAGGACTTTGTTGCCGGCAGGTCTTTGATCGGAATCAGCGATGTTACGCACCCCACGATGACGATCTACTCGCCAACGGGAAGCAATACCGGCGCAGCAGTTGTTGTTTTTCCCGGCGGCGGTTATCAGATGCTGGCGATCGACCTCGAGGGCTCAGAGGTTTGCGACTGGCTTACGGCGAAAGGCATCACGTGCGTGCTGCTGAAGTATCGCGTGACCGATATTGGTCCATATCCGAAATCAGGACCATATCCCGAATCGCCGATGGCGCTTGAGGATGCGCAGCGGACGATTCGGCTTATTCGCATGCGCGCTGCTCAGTGGCATATCGATCCGCACAAGATCGG
>DATHNJ010000116.1:0-7488 GCA_035486155.1 Occallatibacter sp.
GGGCGGCGAATTCCGCGGGCTCTTCGACAGCCAGTTCGGCCTGGAAACCCGCGGGCGGAGCCGTGCCCCATGCGCGAATAAGCATGCTGCCCGGCATGCGCTGCAGGCCTGGGCGAGGCTGCTCGTTAGCCGCCGCGATGGTCATCGTGTTGTCGAGCGTGAAGTACTCGATCGCCGGATCCCACTCTGAAGAAACGCCGCTCGGAGTCGACGGGTCGGCGGCGACACGCAGCGCGATCATGTTTTCGTTGAAGCTGAGCGCGGAGGCGGGCGCGCCGTAGGCCCACTGCAGGTCGTCCCATCCCCAGGCCGTGCCGTAGGGCTCATTCAGAAAAAAGCTGTCGTCGCCGACGATGTTGCCTTCGATGGTGCGTACGCCTGACTGCTCGACCTGCTCGGCCAGAAGCGAGAGAACGGTCAGCGCGTTCGGCTTGGACGGCTCCGGCGCGGCGGTTGTTGTGGCGGGAGGAGTAGCTCCAGGCGCAGACTTCGCCGGCGGCGGCGCTCCCGCAGGAGGCTTCGGCGGAGGATTTGGCGCCGGCGGCTGGTAAGGATATTGCCGCGCGCTCAGCGTGGGATCGCCTACGCCCATCAGCATGAGGTTGCCGTGCAACACGCCGGCTGCATCGACGTCGCCGGTAGCGACGACGTTCGTGGTCCAGGTGAGGGTGTCGACAGGGAGCAACGCGTAGGCAGCCGCGGTGGTGGCGAGCTTGGCGTTGGAGGCCGGGGTGAAGAGACGGCCTTCATTGAAGCTGTAGATGGGCTGGCCTTCGAGGGTGGCGACGCTGATGCCGAACTCGGCATGGCTGAGCGCGGGCTCGGCGAGGATGGCCTGGACGCGGTCGGCGATGGGGCCACGCGCCGACGCGGCGTGCGCGACTGGGTGCGCAGAAGGATGCGTCTGCGCCATGACGCCGCTGGGAAAGGCTAAGGACGCGGCAAGGACGAGAGACAGAGCAGCGCGCACATTTGCCATGGCGGGAGTGTAGCAAACGAAACATGCCACGCGCCGCGATTCTGTCGCGACGGCGCGGCCACTAGAATCTATGGATCGCATGCATCCCGGCAATTCCACTATCGGCCGAACGCTTTCTACGTGGCGGTTGCGCACGCGTTCGCTGGAACTTGGGTCACGGACGCTGGTGATGGGCGTGGTCAACATCACGCCTGATTCCTTCAGCGACGGCGGCTTTTTTCTTACTCCTGAGACTGCGGTGGCTCACGCACTGCGGTTGCTCGAAGATGGCGCGGACATTCTCGATCTGGGCGCGGAGAGCACGCGGCCGGGATCGAATGCGGGCGGCGACGCACCCCATGTGAGCGCGGAGGCAGAACAGGCTCGGCTGTTGCCGGTCATTGAAGGGATCGTGAAAGCCGCGCCGCAGGCATTGCTTTCGGTGGACACGTACAAGGCGGCCACGGCGCGGACGGCCTTGGCTGCAGGGGCGGAGATCGTGAACGACATTTCGGGATTCGGGTGGGATAGCGAGCTGCCCGTGACGTGTGCCGAGACGCGATGCGGCGTGATCCTGATGCACACGCGGGGACGGCCCGAGCAGTGGCGCATGCAGGAAAAGCTCGACGCGGATACGTTGATAGCAACAGTTCGCTCGGGTCTGCGGCAGAGCCTGGCCACAGCGCACGGCGCGGGAGTTGCCGAAGACGCCATCGTCGTCGACCCCGGCTATGGGTTCGGCAAGCGGTTCAGCGAGAACTTTTCCCTGCTGGCGCGACAGCATGAGTTGCTCGAGTTGGGCAGGCCGCTGCTTGCAGGGCTCAGCCGGAAGTCATTTCTGGGACATGCGTTGAAAGCCCTCCATGGGGGCGAGCCCGCCCCGGTGGAAGCGCGCGAGACGGCGAGCATCGCAGCGCTGGTTGCGGCGATTCTCAACGGCGCGTCGATTGTGCGCGTGCACGATGTGAGGCCCGCGGTTGAGGCGGCGCACATTGCGGATGCGATTCTCGATGCGCGCTAGCGACTAGCGCGCGGACATGGCGTGGAGTTTGAGCACGGTGTTCCAGTTGCGCGCCGTGCCGGTGACGCCGAGGATGCGATCGACCGATTGCGCAGTGAACTTACTCTCGCCGGCGCCGTCAGGCAGATGCAGATAGAGCGTGTCGCCGGCGAGATGATAGCGGTCGCGTCGCGCGGGATATTTCGTGACAATCTGGTCCAGATCTTTGCTTTTGGCGGGGGGCGGCGCAGCGGAGAGAAAGACCGCATGGACCCTCGCGCCGTCAACGGCAGCCTCGGCGGAGAAAGGATTCTCCGCGATGATGCGCTCCAATTCGCCATGCGTGCGAACGATCACAGGGACAGGCGAACCCATATATTTAGCCAACGCGGCGGCCACTGTTTTGGCGAGCGACGCAGCGGTGCATTTCGCCTCAACGACCGCATTGCCACTCTGGATATAGGTCTCGACGTTGACGCATTTGGCGTCGGCAAGCAGCTTGCGGAAGTCGGCCATCGGCAGCTTGCCGGTTGAACCTACGTTGACGGCGCGCAGAAGAATGACGTAAGTCGGCATCGTCGATCGTCTCGTCGTCAGTCTACGGTATCTCCGCCATCCCGAGACAAATCTGCCGGGAATAAAGCACAGCCTCAATCTCTCGTTCCACAAGAGCGCGCGTGCCGGGCGACGGCGTTTCAGTCAAGTTCTCTAGAAGGCATAACTCAGCTACCGCCAAACCACCTCCGTGATTTCACGGAGCGGCGTTTACGAGGAGATTCGTTTGAAAATTTTGCTTGTAGCAGCCCCCTTCGTCGGGCATGCAAATCCGGTGCTTGTAGCGGCGCGCATATTGAAAAGCGCGGGGCATACGACGGTGGTTTACACGGGGACGATGTTTCGCGAAAAGGTCGAAGCCGCAGGAGCGAAGTTCTTTCCATTGCCGGCCGACGTCGATTTTTCGCCTGAGAATCCGCCCAAGACGCCTGAGCCGAGCACGTCTGACGATCACCTGTCTCACCTGCTCAAGGCGGTCTTTGCCGATTCGCTGATTCCCCAATATCGAGGCCTGCAAACGGTCATGAGCAAGTTCGCTCCTGATTTGATTGTGTATGAAGTGGGCTTCACAGGAATGCTTCCTCTGCTGCTGGGGCCGCGATCGGCGCGGGTTCCTTGCGCACTGCTGGGAATCACCATGTCATTTCTGCCGCGTGAAGACGGCGCGCCGTTTGGTCCGGGCCTGCCGCCTGCGACAAGCGAAAGCCAGCGCGAGCAATACAAAGCTAAAGCCGCAGAGCTTGACGCCCAAATCTGGGGACGGCTTCGTACATTCGCCGATGAACAATTGAGCGAAGTAGGCGCGAGAAAATTGCCTGCGCCGGTGTTCGAATCGTTGACGCTGCTGGCGGACACGATCCTTCAGACATGCGCGCCCAGCTTCGAGTTCCCGCTCCGCGAAACATCGAGCCGGTTACACTTTATTGGCGCGCTCATGCCGCAAGGCGTTGGCGGCGTTCCCGTGGAGATTAAGGAAGCGAAGGCAGCCGGCCGGAAGATCGTGCTCGCGACCCAGGGAACAATCGCCAATCGCGATCTCGGTTTGCTTATCGGTCCCACGATTGAGGCGTTGGGTGGACGCGAGGATGTGCTGATTGTGGCGACAACCGGCGGCCCGCCGGTGGAACAGATTCCTGTGGCGCTTCCGGCCAATGCGATAGCGTTTCAGTTTTTGAACTACAGCGAACTGCTGCCGCTGGTGGACGTGCTGGTGGCGCTGGGCGGCTACGGCGTGGTCACGCAGGCGCTGAGCTTCGGCGTGCCGATGGTTTTGGCTGGAACCAGCGAGGACAAGGCGGAGAACGCAGCGCGGGTGGCGTGGAATGGCGCGGGGATCGCGCTGAGCGAGGACAACCCGACTCCGGAGCAGCTCCGCGAAGCGGTGAACGAGGTTCTGACCACGCCAGGCTATCGCGCGCGAGCGCAGAAGCTGGCCGAGGAGTTCGCCCGCTACGATGCGACGCGCGAGCTGCCGCGGTTGCTGGAAGAGTTGGAGGAAGCAGAGAAGACATCCGTAACTCAAGGATCTATTCGTAGCAACTAAAATCGATAGTGGGTTCGGCCCGGCTTGCCGGGCTCTGACCACGCGGTTCGTATTCCATTTCGTCCTGGTCCTGTCGTTGGTTCTAAATTACGGCTCCCATCTACGAACAGGAATTGGAAGCGACGATCGCACTACGCTCTGGCTCGGAGCATCAAACAGACAAGGTTAGAATGAGTAATGGCGCAGGGCGAGTCCTGCGCCTGAGTTTTGTCTGCCCGCCATTTCTCTTTTGGCGGCGGACGGCAAGTAGGATGGCCATGCGAGCAAAGACGGCGGTAGTGCTGGGCGCCCAGTGGGGCGACGAAGGCAAGGGCAAGATTGTAGACGTACTGAGCGAGCGTTTCAGCGCGGTGGCGCGCTACGCGGGCGGGCATAATGCCGGGCACACGGTCATTCACGGTCAGCAGAAGTTTGTTCTGCAACTGATTCCCTGCGGCGTGCTGCGGCCTGGATGCAAGGGCGTGATCGGCAATGGCGTCGTACTGGACCCGGTCGCGTTTTTGAGCGAAGTGAAGAAGCTGCGCGAGCTGGGCGTCAATGTCGACGGGCAACTCTTCGTGTCGAACCGCGCGCAGGTAATTCTTCCGTATCACCGCATGATTGAGCTTGCGGCCGAGAGCGCTCCGGGGCGGCAGAAGATCGGGACGACCAGCCGCGGCATCGGGCCGGCGTATGAGGACAAGATGGCGCGCAGCGGGTTGCGTGTAGTCGATCTGCTGCGGCCCGATCTGTTGAAGACGCACATCGAGGCGGCGTGCGCGGAGAAGAACGCCATCGCCCATGCGCTGTTCGGGACTGATCCGCTGGACCCGAAGAAGATGTATGACGAATATGCGGCTGCCGCCGAGCAGATTCGCCCGTTCGTGACCGACACGGCGCGGCTGCTGCACGGAGTTCTCGAGTCGGGCGGGTCGATCATGTTCGAGGGCGCGCAGGGGACGATGCTGGACATCGATCACGGAACGTATCCCTTTGTGACGTCATCGTCGGCGACGGCGGGCGGCGCGGCGACGGGGACGGGGGTGGGTCCGACTGCGATCGGGACGGTGATCTCCGTGACCAAGGCCTATGTCACGCGCGTGGGCGAAGGGCCGTTTCCAACCGAGATTCATGACAAAATTGGCGACGCGCTGCGGGCGCGGGGGCAGGAGTACGGGGCTGTGACAGGGCGGCCACGGCGATGCGGCTGGCTCGATATGCCGCTGTTGCGTTACTCGAACAAGATCAACGGCACAGAGTGGTTGGTCGTCACCAAGCTCGACGTGCTCGACGAACTCGATGAGATTCCCATCTGCGTTGGCTACGAGATCAACGGCAAAAAGACGGATGAGATTCCCGCCGACGTGCAGGGCCTCGAGCAGATCAAGCCGATCTATACGAAGCTGAAGGGATGGCAGTCGGCGACTGATGGGATCGTCGAATTCGACAAGCTTCCCAAGGCGGCGCAAGAGTATCTTCGCTTTCAAGAGAAAGAAAGCGGCGCCAAGATTGCGATGGTGTCGACCGGGCCGGATCGGGAACAGACGATGACGCTGCCGAATTTTGCGGCTGCGCTGAATGAGATTCACGGGTAAACTGAACCCACTCACGAATCGTCTACGCTTTGAGAGACATCTGTCGAATGGCGCGCGCTGAAACGAGGCGCGGTTCTGGCGTTTTGTCGCGGTTGGGTAGAATTACGTTTCACGAAGATAGAGCAGCAGGAAGGACTCTTTCCCTATGATCAGCTTTACTGTTCGCATGAAGTTTGCGCCTGAAGACAGGGAAGACATCGCCGAAGTTCTGCGTCTGCTCACCGAGGAATCGCGGAAGGAGCCTGGCTGCATCAGCTATATTCCGCACCGCATTGAAGGCGACCCGGACGCGGTCCTGATCTACGAGCAATATAAAGACCGCGAGGCTGCGGATGCGCATCGGCAGTCGCCGCACTTTACTAAATATGCGGTGTGTGGCCTCTACCAAAAAATGTTGGAGCGCTCGCGCGAGGATCTCGTCGCCCTGGCCTGATTCTTCTTCTTATCGCATCGGAGTCCAGCGCGCTTCCTGTTGCGAAGACAAAGTAAGCACCGAGCGCGCCCCCACAATTCCGCTCCGAGATTGACTCTTCAGTTGGAAATGCGGTGCGGCAAACCCAAGCGCCGACAAATCCACCTTGTAGCGGCGCGGCCTGTCGGACAGATTCCTCAACACAAATCCATCTTCGCTAAAACTGTAGCGCAATGCATACTCGGGAATCTCGAACTCCACGGCGCCATAGCCCTTGAGACGCGGCGTGAGAGAGACATCAGCATCCGCGGGCATCGCGAGGCCTAGAAACTTCTCGATCAGCACAGCCGCGAAGACATTGGGATATTCATAGTACTTCTCGGCGCCGTGCGCATCCTTGCCATCGATGTAGTACACATGGTCCATGTCGTAGCGTTCGCCCATGAAGTAGTTGTTTTTCGCGGCCTCTGCCGCCACTGTCTTGAGCTGCTCCAACAGAATGCCGTTCTGTTCCTGCGAGGCGCGAAACGCCGCATCCCAGTACCAGTACCTGCCGGCCGCGCATAGATCATACGGGCCGCCATCGCCGATCTCCGACTTATCGTAGTCGGCTATATTCGCCGCTAGAAAAGTGGGGAATCGTTCAAACTCAGCGGCATTTGTGTCGACCACGCGCCGCACTGCTACAGCCTGATCCGCGGTTGCATATCCAAACAAAACCGGCAACTCATTAGCGAGAAGATGAATGTGATCGTGCGCCTGCCCGTTGCGATCGATCCAATCGATGAAGCGCTGATTCTTCGCGTCCCAGTACCCCATTGGTAGAGACGCGATCAGCGCGCCGGCCATTTTCTTTGCGTGCGCGGTGAAAGCAGCGGCCTTGTCTTGCCGTCCCAAGCGACTCTCCATACCGGCCAGCAGCTCGAACGCGTGAGCGGCAAACGCCTGGGCTTGCGTCTCACGCCCGTCCTTCATTACCTGGTCTTCGTAATAGACATCCGACCACACACGGCCGTACTGATCCGTGTTCGACAAGATCCAGCCCGCCGCGTGTTCGAGGTTCTCGATATTCGCGCGCAGCCACGCCGCATCTTTCCTGGCTTCGTAGTAGCGCCAGGCCTCTTCCATCACTTCGATGTCTCCGGTGAGTGGAAACATGGCGGCGTTCTGCCGGCCGTCCTGGCTGTTTCTGCGCACGTGGTACTCGCGCCTTCCGTCCGGCTGCACCGATGTGGGAGCGCGATACAGCCGCTCAGGATCGTCGTTCATCAGCTGGAACTGAAGCTCGATCATCCGCTTCACCACATCGAGATCGAGTTCGGAGCCCATCGCCATTCGGCCTTTGATCTGGAATTCGTGATCGACGGCTGGATAGGAGCCCGCATAGGCGTTCACGTTCAACGTGCTCAGAACGTATCCGCTGCTGTAGGGAAAATTCGCCGCCAT
>DATHNJ010000117.1:0-2970 GCA_035486155.1 Occallatibacter sp.
GAATGAGGCGCGCAAGAAGTTGCGCTATGCCACGCTGCACGAGATCGAGCATGGTGGCAACGAGACCGCCGAAGTCGCCGAGCTGATCTCGACAGCCGTTCTCAAGCGGCACCTTGAAACAATGCTGCGCCTCGACATCGAGTACGATTTTCTGCCGCGCGAGAGTGAGATTCTGCACCTCAACTTCTGGGCGCTGGCGTTCGAGCAGCTCAAGAAGACGGGCGTGCTGTACTTCGAGAACGAGGGCAAGAACAAGGGCTGCTGGGTGATGACGCGGCCCGGCGCCGATAAGAACGACGCCGAGAAAAGCAACGCCGATACGACAGAAGACGAGAACGCTGCTGAAGGTCCGGATGAGGACGCAAAGGTCATCGTCCGCTCCAACGGCACCGTAACCTATGTCGGCAAAGACATTGCCTATCACCTCTGGAAGTTCGGCTTGCTGGGCCGCGACTTCGGCTACAGGAAGTTCTTCCGCTATCCGAACCACGAGTGCTGGATCTCTGCGGAAACCGGCGAAGAAAAGCACCCTCACTTTGGCGGCGCGAACGCGATCTACAACGTCATCGACGCTCGCCAGTCCGATCCACAGGCCAACGTCATCCAGGCGCTACGCGGCATGGGCCACACCGCAGAGGCCGATCACTATACGCACTTCAGCTACGAGATGGTCGCGCTTACGCCGCGCTGCGCCATCGATCTCGGCTACGACGTATCCGAAGAAGATCGTACTCGCGCCTATATCGAGGTCAGCGGCCGCAAGGGTTTCGGCGTCAAGGCTGACGACCTGATCGACAAACTCATTGCCGCTACGCGCGCCGAAGTCGACGCACGGCAAACCAGCCGTGACGAAGACGGACGCCAGAAGATCGCCAAGCAGATCGCCATCGGCGCCCTGCGCTACTTCATGCTCAAGTTCACGCGCAATTCGGTGATCGCCTTCGACTTTAAAGACGCGCTGAGTTTTGAAGGCGAGACCGGACCGTACTGCCAGTACGCCGTTGTCCGCATTCGCAATATCTTTCGCAAAGGCGAGACCACCCCGGAAGCGGTGCTTGAGCAATTCTCCAGAGTGAATCCGGCGCCTTATCTCGGCGGGGAAGAGAATGAAGACATCTGGTCGTTGTGGCTGCGCGCGGGCCGCCGCACGGTGGTGCTGGAGCAGGGTATCGCCACATCCGAGCCGGCGTATCTAGCCAAGCACGCCTTCCAGCTAGCGCAGGAGTTCAACAACTTCTATCACCATCACCACATCCTCACCGAAGAAGACGCCGCGCGCAAAACCTTCCTGCTGGCGACGGCCGCAGTTGTTCTGCGTGAGTTAACGGCAGTTCTGGGCTGGCTCGGGATTGAGAGCCCCGAGGCGATGTAAGCGAGAGGCGCGCAAAACTTATCTCGACGAGCGTTCCTCGCCTGAGGGGCGGACAAACTGATTCAACTCAATTCAGGCGTCCATCATTGCAGCCATGCTGTCGGCGATCGACAATCGCCGCTCGCTCGGATCGAGGAGCGACAACCGATGGCGCATTTGGAGAACGGCGTTTTCGCGTTGCACCATGCCGGCGGCCTTTGGATCAGGGCCGTAAAGCACGGCGGCGTCCTCAAGAGCGGTTTTTTGGCTGGGAGAAGTCTGCAAGATCATTCCGTTGCCCTCCGCTGTCATTGGAGAAAGGAATCGCAGAGACGGGCGTCCCCGCATCCCTCGCTTGCCTTGTCATACTCCAGAAAGGCCCCACAGGCAATGAAGATTGCATAAAGAAAATGCCGGCGCCTGGCGCGGCTCCGGCATTTCGGTTGTTGGAGGATGGCTCTCCTCTATGATGCGTAGCTTTTCGCCCACTCCAGAATCGACCGTACGGCAAAGCCGCTCGGCCCTTTGGCGATGTAGGGCCGGTTCTCGTCGATCCACGCCATGCCGGCGATGTCCAGATGAATCCATGGGGTGTCTTCGGCGAACGTGTGAAGGAACTCAGCCGCGGTGCTGGCGCCGCCGAAACGTCCGCCGGTGTTCTTGATGTCGCCGATATCGGACCGGATCAGGTCGGCGTATTCATCCCCGAGCGGCATCCGCCAGAACTTCTCGCCTGAAACCGCGAGCCCCGTCTTGAATTGTTCGAATGTGGTGTCGTGGTTGGAGAAGGCGCCGGCGTTGATCTGCCCCAGCGCCACGCCGATGGCGCCGGTGAGAGTGGCGGCGTCGATTAGATGCGTCGCGCCAAGCTGCCGGGCGTAGGTCAGGCCATCGGCCAGGACCAGGCGGCCTTCGGCATCGGTATTGATGATATCGATCGTCTTGCCAGGCCGGTCGGCGAAGGGCATGGCAGTCACGACGTCGCCGGGTTTGTAGGCCTTGCCGTCGGGCATGTTCTCGCTGGCGCAGACAATGGCTATGACTCGGACCTTGGGCTTGAGCAGGGCGATGGCGCGCATGGCTCCTAGCATGGCCGCGCCGCCGGCCATGTCGTATTTCATCTTTTCCATGTTGTCTGCGGGCTTGATGGAGATGCCGCCGGTGTCGAAGGTGATGCCCTTGCCGACCAGCCCTATGATAGGCCCGTCTTTCACGCCCTCTGGTTCATAGCGAAGCACAATGAGCGCGGGTGGCTCCGCGGAGCCCTGAGACACGCTCAAGAACGCGCCCATCTTCAGCTCGCGGAGCTTTTCGGTCGAGTGCACTTCGCAGGCCAGGCCCACCTCCTTCGCCATGGCAGCGGCGCGTTGACCCATGATGGTCGGCGTCAGCTTGTTGCCCGGCTCGTTGACCAACGAACGGGTAAAGCTCTGGCTCTCGCCGACAATCACGCCCTCGTTGAATCCGGCCTCGATCGCCGCGCGGTCCGATCCGGCCGGCGCGACTACCGTGAACGACTGCACGCTGACGTCCTTGCGCTCGCTGCGGTAGGTATCTGGGTCGAAGTCGCCGACGAACGCTCCTTCTACGATCGCCCTGGCCTCTGCGAGCGGCAGACT
>DATHNJ010000118.1:0-8114 GCA_035486155.1 Occallatibacter sp.
GCGAATCCGCATACGATTGTGGTGCTGGAGACGGGCAATCCTGTCACGATGCCGTGGGTCAGCGCGCCTGCGGCGATTCTCGAAGCGTGGTTCGGCGGCAGCGATGGCGCCAACGCACTGGGCAATGTGTTGTTCGGAACAGTGAACCCGAGCGGCAAGCTGCCGAATACATTTCCTAAGAGCGAAGCTGACCTGCCGCATCCGACGCTGACGATGCCGCCGCCGGAGTCCGAACACTTCTCCGGTCCGGTTTCGCCGGAACAACGCGCAGCCGGCCTGCCGCCGTTCCAGGTCACGTATGACGAGGGACTGAAAGTCGGCTACAAGTGGTATGAGGCTGAGAAGAAACCCGTGCTGTTCCCGTTTGGCTTCGGGCTTTCTTACACCACTTATCGCTATTCGGATCTGCAGGTCGCGCCGGGCGACACGGTGAAGGCGACATTCACAGTCGCAAATGCTGGAGCGCGCGAGGGCACGGAGATTGCCGAGGTGTATGCGATGCTGCCGGACGCTGCAGGCGAGCCGTTCAAGCGCCTGGTGGGATTCACGCGAGTGAAGCTCGATGCGAAGCAGAAGCAGACTGTCACCGTCGACATCGATCCGAAGTATCTGTCGATTTTCGACGAGGCAAAGGACGATTGGACGCTGGTTCCTGGCGATTACACGATTCTGGTGGGTGGATCGTCGGTGGATCTGCCGCTTAAGGTGACGGTAAGTTTGAAGTAATCGAACTCCGGTGGAGGACGCAAAACAATGCGTTTTCCCTCCTTGCTGCTTTTCTATTCCGCTTCAGGCGGCACCTGCTCCAGCAGCCGCTTCCATGTCTTCTGGTTCTTGCGATAGCTGCGCTTCAGGTCTTCGAGGATGCGCTCGAAATCCGAGTTGGTGCGCAGGTTATTCCACGCCGGATTCTTCTGGAACCAGGGATAGTTTTCGTTGCCGAGATAGATCGCGCGGCGCAGCCAGTGCAGGGCTTCGCTGGAGTCTCCTTCGACGGCGAAGTAAGTCGCAAGCCGATACGCCATCTCGCTGTCGGCTTCGGCTGCGGCGAGCGTATCGTCCTTGAGCAGAGCCGCGCCGCGTGAGCGATCGCCAATTTGCACGTAGCACAGGGCAAGCGTGGGCACGGCGATGCGCATCAGCTCGTCATCGCGAATGACGCTCTCGAGAATCTCGATCGCTTTGGGCAGATTGCCCATGCGCATCTGCTGATAACCGGCCGAAGTCCGCAGCAATGGATGGCGCGGCTCGAGCGCAAGGCCTTTTTCAAGCTCATCGTCGGCCAGCTCGATCTGGTTCTGGTAGTGGTAGACGCGGGCGCGATGGTTATACAGCAGCGCTGCGTTGGCCGGGTTCAGCTTGAAGGCGCGGCTGAACTGCTGCAGAGCTTCGAGGTACATACCATCGGCGCGCAGCGCAATGCCGGCGACCATGTGGACGTTCCAGTCATTGTCGGCCGAGGCGAGCAGGTTGGCGATGCCGTGGCGCGCCGACTCCTTTTCGCCGCGCGACAGCAGCATGTAAATGCGATAGAGGTTCGCTTCGGTCGACGCGGGATCGAGACGCAGAGCCTCGTCAAAGGCGCGCCGCGCGTGCATGACGTGAATCTGTCCACCGAAACCGTGGCGCACGTACTGCAGTTCGGCGATGCCAAGCCCGCTCCAACCCGCGGCAAATTCGGGGTCCGTTGTGGTAACGCTCTGGAACAGCGCGGAGGCGCGATCGAGGTCGGCGCGGGCGCCGGTGCGCACCATAAACGAACTGAGCAACGCGCGGGCCTGCAGATACTCTTCACTGACGGGCCCCGGCAGCGATCCATCGCGTGCGGCCGTGCGCGATGTCTCCGCGGCTGCGCTCTCCAATCGATCTGGACCGCTGAGGCCGTGGAGCGCAGCGAAGACTTCGTTGGAAATTTCGCTCTGCACCGCAATCAGATCGAGCGAGGCCACCTGAATCGCTCCGCCGGAACGCACGCTCTGCGAACCGACATCGAGAAGTTGCCAGTTCAGATCGAAGCCCAGCTCGGAGCGAACAAAGCTGCCCGCAAGCACATATGACACCAGCAGTCGCTGGCCTACTGAAAGCGGATCCATCTGCGCGATGGGAAGCGACATTAATGTGCTGGATGGCCGCACAATGAGCGACGGAATGCGCGCCAGGCGCGCGGCGATGGCGTCGGCCAGCGCGTAGCCGTAGAGCGGCGCTACGTCCGTTGCGCCGAGATTAGAAAACGGCAGCACAACGAGCGAATTCTGCGCGGCGCGTTCGGTGGCCGACTCGCGAAACCGCTCGGCCAGCATGGAAAGAATGCCCGTGGCGCGTTTCTCCGCTTCAGCGCCCGTCGTAGGCAAATTCGCCGCAGCGTCGCCGGGAACGATACCCGTCTCAATCTGCAGCGCCTTCATGATGGTCTTTAAGGCTTCGCGCACCTCTGCGGCGGTGTTGTAACGAGCGCCCGGGTTCTTCTCCAGGCACGTCGCGATCACGCTCTTCAGTTCGGTAGGAATGTTGGGATCGGCTTCGCCGAGGTTCGCCGGATCGGAGAACTGAATGGCGCGGATAGCCTGAAAGTCCTCCGCGTCGGGACGCGAGAACGGATGACGGCCGCTGGCAAGCTCATAAAGGATGACCCCCAGCGCCCACACATCCGATTGCACGCTCGACTGGCCGGTGACGAACTGCTCCGGCGCCATGTAGCGAATGGTGCCGCCGCGTGCGGTGTAGGTAGCGGCGAGAGATGCATCTTTTGCAAGAGCCGGTTTGCCGGGATCGAAGGTCGCGTCCTGGAGACGGCGCGCAAGGCCGAAGTCGAGAATCTTGACCAAGCCCCCTTCGGTCAGCATCACGTTTTGCGGCTTCAGGTCGCGATGGAAGATGCCGAGCGAGTGCGCCGCCTGCAGTCCGTCGGCGATCTGGATGCCGACCGAGAGCAGGAGCTGCGGCGTTGCCGGACCTTTGGCGATCAACTGGTCGAGCGACTGGCCAGGCACGAATTGCATCACGATGTAGCCTTCATCGCCGATCTCGCCCACTTCGTAAATGGCGCAGACGTTAGGATGCTCGATGGCCGACGCCAGACGCGCCTCGCGCAACACGGTGGAGCGCATCTGTTGCGCGGAGAGCAGGCCGGTACGCAGGATTTTCAGCACGACGGGGCGTTGCAACAACGTATCGTTGGCCAGATACACAACGCCGCTGCCGCCAGCGCCCAGCTTGCGCACAATCTCGTAATGCTCGATGGTTTTTCGCTTCATCGTCATCTTTCAGTGTAACGATGGCAGCGTAAGGAAGACGTCAGAGTGCGATATAGAAGATGCGCATAAGTTCAATGGCCGCGACGCGTCTCTCCTTTTTCTGATGGCGCCGACGGTTCTTTTTCGAGTTTCAGTTGGCTGCGGCGCCCGAGGAGGAACATCGTGAGGCCGAAGACGAGAAGAACAATGCCCCACCAAAGATTAGCGTTGATGCCGAGGCTCTTGGCGTAGAGAGCCGCATCGCCGTTGGTGCGAAGGCCGAAGATGGCGAGGATGAAGCCGGTAAAGGTGAACATCAGGCCCATGGGAATGCGCAGGTCGAGATTCATTGTGTCTCCTCACTCTCAGGCGAAAAAGATATTCAGCGCCACTGCGCCCAGCAGCACAGCGATGGCGAGGGCCTCGGGGCGCTTCCACCATGCGATATGCGCGAGAGATGGTTTTGGCGTGAGCGAATGCACCAGGCCAACGAGCTCCGACTCCGGACGCGGCTTGGTGAACAAGCTCACGACCACAGCGAGCACGAAGTTTGCGCTGAAGGCGAAGATGGCCCCGTAGAAGTTTTGCGCCATGTCGCTCGGGTAGTGGTGCAGCACCGTGATCCAGCCGCCGTGAATGCCGGGATGCGCTTCAATGGGAAGCGTGAGGCCGTGATGGATCATTGCGGCCGCGGTTCCAGCGACGAGACCGGTAAAGGCGCCGTGGCCCGTGGTGCGCTTCCAGAACATGCCGAGCAGGAATGTTGCGAACAGGGGCGCGTTCACGAACGAGAAGACAAGCTGCAGCGTGTCCATGATGTTGTTGAAGTTGATCGCCGCATAAGCCGTGGCGATCGACAGCAAAATCCCGCCGACGGTGGCCCAACGTCCTACTGCGAGGTAGTGCTTGTCGGTCGCGTTTTTCTTGATGTAGGACTGGTAGAGATCGTAGGTAAACACGGTGTTGAACGCAGTGACGTTGCCGGCCATGCCGCTCATGAAGCTCGCCAGCAGCGCCGTGAGGCCGAGGCCAAGGATGCCCGTCGGAAAATAATGCAGCAGCATGTTGGGCGTGGCCATGTCGTAGTCCAGCAGCGGATGGCCGCTGGCGTCGAGCATGGGCTGACCTGTCAGCGGGTTGATCTTGGCGGGCACGAGCCCGCGGCCCTCTTCGACCTCTCTTGGCACCACTTGGATGTTGTGAATGATGGCGCCATTGGATTGAGTCGAAACGATGGTTGTGGTGTGTGGAGTGGGCAGGCCGATGGCGAGCAGGCCCGGCAGAATCACGAGAAACGGGAACACCATCTTGGGGACAGCGGCGATGAGCGGAACGCGGCGCGCCGACTCCATGTTGTGCGAGGCCATCGCGGTCTGAATCACGAGAAAGTCGGTGCACCAGTAACCGGCGCCGAGCACGAAGCCGAGGCCCATACCGATGCCGATGATGTCGATGCCCATGGGGTTGGTGCTGGCGTGCATGACGCCTTTCCACTCATGCAGCATGCGCGGATCGACGGCGGCGACAGCGGTTTTCATGCCATTCCAGCCGCCGACATTCTTGAGGCCGAGCAGCACGAGCGGCAGGAAGCCGGCGATGATCAGAAAAAATTGCAGAACTTCGTTGTAGATGGCGCTGGTGAGTCCACCGAGGAAGATGTAGAGCAGGACGATGATGGCGGAGAGAACTATCGAGAAGGTGAAGATGCCGCCTTGCGGCCAGCCGAGTTGAAGAAACAATCCGTCGAAGACGTGAAGGACTTGAATGAGGCGCGCCATGGCGTACATCGAGATGCCAGAGCTGAAGACGGTCATCACCGCAAACGAACAGGCATTGAGCGCGCGGGTCTTCTCATCGAAGCGCAGGCGCAGGAACTCGGGCACCGAGCGCGCCTTGGATCCGTAATAAAACGGCATCATGAAGATGCCCACGAAGATCATGGCCGGGATGGCGCCGATGCCGTAGAAGTGCGCTGTTTCCAGGCCGTACTTGGCGCCCGAAGCGCCCATGCCGATGACTTCCTGCGCGCCGAGGTTAGCGCTGATGAAGGCCAGGCCGCAAATCCAGGCGGGCAAGGCGCGTCCGGCCTGAAAGAAATCCTTGCTCGTCTTCATGTAGCGCCTAAGGGCGAAGCCGATGCCCAGCACGAAGACGAAGTACAACAGCATGATCAGCCAATCGACTGAAGTGAGTTTCAAGAGCTCTCCTTGTAGAGCATCCGCACGCTCGGTTCAGGGCGCCAAAGCTTCAGCGGTCTCTCCAATTATCGCGAACGGCGGTGGAGTACGGAGTCCACTGTACGGACGGGGACGGAGGCGCGTCCAGTACTTTATGTAAACCTTTTCAGCGACTGCGTCGAGCAGACCTTTGGACGAGTGAACAGGTAAACTAAAAGCGCATGATACCTACGTTGACCTGGACGCCCGAAGGCGTCCGTTTTATCGATCAGACCAAGCTTCCGCTCGAGGAAAGTTACGTAACCGCGACGGATTACGAACAGGTAGCGGATGTCATCGTCACTATGGTGGTGCGCGGCGCGCCGGCGATCGGCGTTTCTGCGGCCTACGGGGTTGCACTGGGCGCCGAGCGGACGAAGGCAAAGACGGCTGAAGAGTTCGCGCTGGAGTTCGATCGGATCTGTGCGCGGTTAGCCGGCACGCGGCCTACGGCAGTGAACCTGTTCTGGGCCATCGATCGGATGAAGCGGCTGTTCGCGGCATTGCGCGCCAAGGGCTCTTCGATCGCCGAGGTCAAGGAAAAGATTCTGGCCGAGGCGCATGCGATGTACGAGGAAGACATCGCCGCTTGCAAAACGATGGGCGCATTTGGCGGCGAGCTGCTGCCCGATGAGGGCGGCGTGCTGACGCACTGCAATGCCGGCGCTTTGGCGACGTGCGGGTATGGCACTGCGCTCGGGGTAATTCGCTCGGCGGTCGAGCAGGGCAAGCACATTCACGTGTATGCCGATGAGACGCGGCCTTTTCTGCAGGGCGCGCGGTTGACGGCCTGGGAGCTGATGGCGGACGGCATTCCGACGACGGTGATCTGCGACAACATGGCCGCCAGCCTGATGCGCGCGGGCAAGATCAAGGCTGTGGTCGTCGGCGCCGACCGCATCGCCGCCAACGGCGACTTCGCCAACAAGATCGGCACCTACAACGTGGCGATTCTGGCCAAGGAGCACGGCATCCCGTTCTACTGCGCCGCGCCCTGGTCAACGATCGACACGGCGACGGCGACGGGCGACGCGATTCCGATCGAAGAGCGCAATGCAGTCGAGGTGACGCATCATGGCGGCAAGCAGCTTACGCCACATGGCGTGGGCATCTGCAATCCTGCGTTTGATGTGACTCCGGCCAGGTACGTCACGGCGATCATCACCGAGCGCGGCGTGCTGCGCGCCCCGTATGCGGAGTCATTGCGTGAGATGGAACTGGTCGCAAAGTAGGCGGAGCGGTCTACAGTAGAAGACTGTGCGGCCCCGCTTCGCCATCTTTCGTTTGCGACAAAAATCGCTGATGCGGGGCGGGGCGCTTTCGCTCGCCGCCTTTCTCGCCAGCCTGCGGCTGGCGGGATTTCCGAATCTTGCCAATTTGCACGGCTCGCGATGGCAGCTTGCCTGTCTGGTTTTCGCCGTGTGGGGGATGTTCGACATTGCGCGCTGCCTGCAGCGCAAGTGGAACTTCTATCATGGCGGGGTTTTGCTGCTTCTTTACACAGACCTGATCATCATGGCGATGATTGTTTTGTTCGCCATCTTCCCGTAGAGCAGTTTTCACAGTGCGTTTTCCGCAATCTCTCAAATTTCAAAACAAATGATCTAATTTCGGGCGGATCGAATTTGGCCGTGTAGCATGGCTGTACGCGACGGGCGCCTCTGCCAAGAGACGCCTGCGTGCGCTGGAAAGCGATTTGCGGGAGGATGCAATGCTGAAAGGTTTTCGTGATTTCATCTTGCGCGGAAATGTAGTGGATCTGGCGGTTGCGGTTGTCGTCGGCGCCGCGTTCACAGGCATTGTCACGGCCTTTGTGAGCGACATCATGAACCCGCTGATTGCGGCTACTGTTGGCCAGCCAAACCTCACCTACATCACTTTCCAGGTCGGCAAGGGCGTATTCAAGATCGGCGACTTCCTTGATCACACGATCTCGTTCCTCATCATCGCAGGCGTCGTTTACTTCTGCGTCGTGCTTCCGATCAACTGGCTGCTGGCGCGGGTCAAGGCGCATCAGCACGAAGCTCCGCCTCCGGCGCCTACGACGAAGCCGTGCCCGGAGTGCCTGAGCGAGATTCCGCTGGCGGCGAAGCGCTGCGCGCATTGCGGTCAGCCTGTGCCGGTCGCGGCTTAATCCAGAGCACGCAGCGGTTCTGAGAACGCGTAAAAACCGATAAAAATGATTCCGGCTGCGCCCGCCATCATGGCCAGTGCGTGGCCTGTGGGGATGTGGCGCGAAAGCTCTCCGGCCAGAAGCGAGCCGAGAGGGGGCAGTCCCAGGAATGCCGTAGCGTAGATGCTCATCACGCGGCCGCGCATCTCATCCGACGACATGTGCTGGATGGTCACGTCGAAGCAGGAGATCATCAGGATTCCGTTGAATCCCTCGGCGAAGGCAAAGCACGCCGACAGCGGAAAGCTGTAGGAGTAGCAGATGCCGATGATGGCAAGAAAGAAAAGCACTCCGCAGATAACAATCACGCGGCCGCGATGGCGCAGCATGCCGCGCGATGCAACCGTCATGGCGCCCAGCACGGCGCCCAAGCCGGAACAGGCCATCAGCCAGCCGAGCCCGCTCTCGCCTACATTCAACTGCACCTTGGCGAAGTAAGGGATAAAGGTGAGAAATGGAATTCCCAGAAAACTCACCACCACGATCAACCAG
>DATHNJ010000119.1:0-2796 GCA_035486155.1 Occallatibacter sp.
GTCTCCTCTCTTGGCGCAACTTTTTTCTGCTTGCCGATCGCGTCTTTCATCTTGCCGAAGCCGTTCATATCCGTCCACTCCGTACCCTGGCGTTGAAGCGCGCTGAAAAGTGGATGCTTGACCGGTTGGAGATGACCGACGGTCTCGGCGCCATCTATCCTGCGATGCTGAACGCGATCATTGCGCTGCGCTGCCTCGGCTACTCGGAAGACGATCCTCAGGTGATTCGCGCCCGCGATGAGTTTGAGAAGCTCGGCATCGAGCAGCCGGCCACGCCGGAGATGCCTGATCCGACGTTTCGCATGACGCCGTGCATGTCGCCTGTTTGGGATACGGCGCAGGCTATCTACGCATTGGGCGAAGCCGGCGTGCCGCGCAATGACCCTCGCATGATCAAAGCCGCTGACTGGATCCTTTCTAAGGAAGTCCGCCATAAAGGCGACTGGGCCGTGAAGGTTCCGAACATCGAGCCTGGCGGTTGGTATTTCGAGTACAACAACGAGTTTTATCCCGATACCGATGACACCGCGCAGGTGTTACTGGCGCTGAACAAAGTCGACAATCCGCGCGAACGCTATCAGCACCAGGTCGCGCAGCGCGCCATCGAGTGGGAGTTCGCCATGCAGTGCCGCAACGGCGGCTGGGGCAGCTTCGACAAAGACAACACGAAGATGATCTTCCAGTACATCCCCTTCGCCGACCACAACGCGATGCTCGATCCGCCGACGGTCGATATCACGGGGCGCATGCTGGAGATGCTCGCGGCCTATGGGTATACGCGCGATGACAAGCGTGTGCAGAAGGCGATTCAATTCATCCTCAGCGAGCAGGAGCCCGACGGCAGTTGGTTCGGCCGCTGGGGTGTGAACTACATCTATGGGACGTTTCTTGTGTTGCGCGGGCTTGAAGCCATCGGCATCGATCAGCACGAACCTCAGGTGCAGCAGGCTGCCGAGTGGATTCGCATGGTGCAGAACTCTGACGGCGGCTGGGGCGAGACCTGCGGCAGCTACGATGACCCAGACACGCGCGGCGTTGGGGTCAGTACGCCTTCGCAGACGGCGTGGGCGCTGCTCGGCCTGCTCGCGGCCGGCGACGATCGCTCTGACTCTCTAGCCAAGGGCATTCGCTGGCTGCTTACCCGCCAGTGCAGAGATGGAAGCTGGGATGAGTCGATGGGCCAAGGGCCAACGCGGCAGGGCATCATCACCGGCACAGGTTTTCCCAAGGTCTTCTATCTGGCGTACACACTTTATCGCCAGTATTTCCCGTTGTTGGCGTTGACGACCTATAAACGGGCCATGGAACGAGCGTCGTAGACCGGCGCTGGAGAAATCTTTCAAGCTATGGCAATTCCGATCTCTCAGGTATGGACGGTAGTCAAGTATGTGTGGAAGCAGAAGCTGACGGGCCGCCAGCGCTATCCTCTGGTGCTCATGCTCGAGCCGCTCTTCCGCTGCAACCTGGCCTGCGCGGGCTGCGGCAAGGTGCAGTATCCGCCGCACATTCTCAAAAAGCAGCTCACGCCCGAGCAGTGCTTTGCCGCGGTTGAAGAGTGTGGCGCGCCGATGGTGTCTATTCCCGGCGGAGAACCGCTGCTCCACCCGCAGATCGTCGAAATCGTCAACGGCCTCGTGGCGCGCAAGAAGTATGTCTATCTCTGCACCAACGCGCTCGAACTCAAGCGCCGCCTGCCGGAGTTCACGCCGTCGAAGTACCTGACCTTCTCCGTGCACCTCGATGGCGAGCGTGAACATCACGACTTTTCCGTGTGCCGCGAAGGCGGATATGACTTGGCGCTGGAAGGCATCAAGGAGGCGGTCAAGCGCGGCTTTCGCGTCACGCCTAACTCGACATTCTTCGACGGAACGGACCCGAACAGCGTCCGCGCCTACTTCGACGAGATCATGGCCGTCGGCGTAGAGGGCATCGTGCTCTCGCCCGGTTACAGCTACGACAAGGCGCCCGACCAGAATCGCTTCCTGGGCCGCGCGCGCGTCCGCCGCATGTTCCGCGCCATCTTGTCGAACCGGAAAAAGAGTTGGAAGTTCAATATGTCGCCCCTGTTTCTCGAGTTTCTCATGGGCGATCGCAACTACGACTGCACGCCGTGGGGCTCGCCCGCATACAACATCTTCGGCTGGCAAAAGCCCTGCTACCTTCTGCAGGATGGTTACACTGAGACCTTCAAAGAGCTCATGGAGACCACCAAGTGGGAAGAGTATGGTGCGGGCAGCGGCAATCCAAAATGCGCCAACTGCATGGTGAGCTGCGGTTATGAGCCCACGGCGGTCATCGACGGATTCCTGTCGTTCAAAGGTTTCTGGGGGATGGTCAAGGGAAACTTCTCCAGTTACAAGAGCGCGCATGCGCTCAAGCAGCTCAACGAGTGGGATACGCATTCCTCCGCGCCGCTTGTTCAGATCACCAAGCCCGTACATGCGCTTGAGGAGACAAACGCATGAGCGCCGAAGTCCTGAAGTACACGCGCGAGCAGGTCGAGGCGCTCGAAGTCGCTCCCGGATTCGTTCACGAAAAGCTTGAAGGTTGGATTCCGGAGCTTGCGTCCGATGAAGAGGTGCATCAGGCTCTCGAGAAAGCATTCGACTATCGTGGCGATGTGACGATTACGCTCAAGTCAGGCGAACGGATTGAAGCGTACATCTTCAATCGCCAGACCGGCGCCACGCTCGCCGACTCATGGATTCAGTACTTCGCCTCCAACGCGCCGGACAAGCGCAAGCTCAGCTATGCCGATATTGCGCGCCTCGAATTCAGCGGCAAAGATCGCGCCGC
>DATHNJ010000120.1:0-14651 GCA_035486155.1 Occallatibacter sp.
CAAGGTCCATCGCGCCGCCCATGCCCTTCACCATCTGGCCGGGGATCATCCAGTTCGCCAGATCGCCAAACTCCGACACCTGCATCGCGCCAAGGATCGCCACATCGATGTGCCCGCCGCGGATCATCGCGAACGACTCGGCGCTCGAGAAGTAACTCGCTCCCGCAGTCGCCGTCACTGTTTGCTTGCCAGCATTGATCAGGTCGGCGTCGACTTCCTCATCCAGCGGAAAATCGCCGATACCGAGTAGGCCGTTTTCTGACTGTAATGTCACGCTGACGTCCGCGGGAAGGCAGCTGGCCACCATCGTGGGCATGCCGATGCCGAGGTTGACGTAGTATCCATCGCGCAGCTCCTGCGCCGCGCGCTGCGCCGTCTCTTTTCGCGACCAGGCCATTAGGATCGGCTCCGCGTGATGCGTTGCTCAATGCGCTTTTGTTGTTCCACGCAAAGCACGATGCGATCGACGTAGATGCCTGGCGTATGCACCTGATCGGGATCGATCGCGCCGACCGGAACGATCTCTTCGACTTCAGCCACTGTCACCTTGCCGCACGACGCCGCCATTGGGTTGAAGTTGCGCGCCGTTTTGCGATAGACAAGATTGCCCCTCTCGTCGGCGCGCGACGCCTTCACCAACGCAACGTCAGCCTTGATGCCGCGCTCGAGAATGTAGGTCAGTCCATCGAAGTCGCGATGATCCTTGCCGTCGGCGACCAGCGTGCCCACGCCGGTGCGCGTATAAAAGCCGGGAATCCCGGCGCCGCCGGCCCGCATTCTCTCGGCCAGCGTCCCCTGCGGGCAGAACTCGACCTCGAGCTCGCCGGCCAGATACTGCCGTTCGAACTCGGCATTCTCGCCCACATAACTCGACACCATCTTGCGAATCTGGCGCGACTGCAACAGCAGTCCAAGGCCCCAGTCATCCACGCCCGCGTTGTTGCTCACCACCGTCAGGTTCTTTTTGCCCGTGTCCCGCAGCGCCAGGATCAGGTTCTCCGGAATACCGCACAGACCGAAACCGCCGACGGCCAGCGTCATGCCGTCTTCGATGAGCCCATCGAGCGCCGCCTGCGGATTCGGATATGTCTTGTGCACGCGTCTTACTCCTGCCGCCGGGCCGATCTACATTCGAGCCGCGGCATGCTCGGAATTGTATCTTTCCGCGTCGGGCCCGCGTTGAGACCGGTTAAGCCCCGTTGGTAATGCGACAATTATGGTCCTGCAGGCAAAGCAGGATGAACTTTTCCACATGCCGTGAGAAAATCCCTCTATAGCTCTCGGCGATCCAATATACGGAATTCAATGCATGTGCGCACGGCAGAGCGGGCCCCAGAGTCCGATTCGTCGTTCGATGTTTTTTTAAGGATGTACCGTGGTTAATTCTTTTCGCTGCCTTGTAGTTCTTTCCCTGCTTGTTTTGTCCTCGTGTGCGCTGGCCCAGGATGACTACCTGAATCACCTGGTCTTCACCAATAGCGCGACTCCCGATAATGACTTCTATACTGGCGCTCGCGCCGTTGCTCCGAGCACGCTCGTGTCTCCAGACGGCCGCCTGCCTGTCGATACACGCACTTTCTACACGCCCCCCAACGCGCTTAGAGTGGAATGGCGTTCCGTCGAAGGCGGAAGTTGGGACGCGGAAATCCGCGTGGTGAGCTACGACAACCGTCCTACCGATTACCGTGGCGACATGCTGTCGTTCTGGTGCTACTCCGACGAGCGCATTGCCGCCGCCGATCTGCCGCAGATCCAGCTCACCGACGACAACCACAATTTCACGGCGCGCGTGCCGCTTGGCGAGTTTGCCAGTAGTCTTCCCGCTGAAAAATGGACGCGCATTCGAATCCCGTTGAAGCGCTTCACAACCGAATCTGTTCATCCCTTCGACCCCGCAGTGCTGCACTCGATCTACTTCGCGCAGGGCAAACCCGATAACACGCCGCATACTCTGATTGTCGACGAGATCCGCATCGACGACGAGCTCAAGCCGTCCGCCGCCAAGCCCGCTCCGCTCCCCGTACCGTATGACTTGCGCGCCGAAGCCTTCGAGCGGCACGTCGATCTCAAGTGGGAGTCCAGGGACTCTGACCAGCTTGGTTACACGGTGATTTATCGCTCTCTCGAAGACGGTCCCTTCGAAGCCGTGGGCATTCAGCAGCCCGGAATCCATCGCTACGCGGACTTTGTAGGCGGACTGAATGTGCAGGTGACCTACAAAATCGCCGTGATCGACAAGCAATACCGGCAGTCCGCGTTCTCCAGGCCGGTAAGCGCAGAGACTTATCCGATGTCGGACGACGAGTTACTCAACATGCTCCAGGAAGAGTGCTTCCGCTACTACTGGGAGCGTGGCTCGCATCCCGTCTCCGGAATGGCCCTGGAGAGCGTGCCGGGCGATCCGCGCATCGTCGCCACCGGCGCCAGCGGCTTCGGCATCATGGCGATCGTGACCGGTATGGAGCGCGACTTTATTACGCAGCCGCAGGGTTTGGAGCGGCTAACGCGTATCGTGAGCTTTCTCGAGAAGGCGCAGCGTTATCACGGTGCATGGCCGCATTTCATGGACGGCGCGACCGGCCGCACCATGCCCGTCTTCGGCATGTTCGACGATGGCGGCGATTTGGTCGAGACCTCGTTCCTGATGGAAGGCCTTCTCGTCGCGCGTCAGTATGTCCAGCCTCGCGGCAGCGCCGGCAAAGCTCTCGCCGCGCGCATCAACCATCTTTGGGACACAGTCGAGTGGGACTGGTACATGAAGCAGGCCGGGTCGAACGCGCTGATCTGGCACTGGTCGCCGGAGTGGTCATGGCGCACCGACCATAAGCTGACCGGCTTCAACGAGACAATGGCGGCTTATCTGCTTGCTATAGCTTCACCCACGCACGGCATTTCCGCCGATGCCTACTATGCTGGTTGGGCCAGCCAATCTCCCACCGCCCAGCAGTATCGCCTTGCATGGTCCGGTACGGCCGATGGCGACAAGTATCGCAACGGCCACACCTATGACGGCGTCAAGCTCGATGTTGGCGTGGGCACGGGCGGGCCGCTGTTCTTCACGCAGTACTCTTTCATGGGGCCCGACCCGCGCCAGATTCGCGACAAGTACACCGACTACTTCGACAACAATCGCAACATCGCGCTCATCGACTATCGCTACTGCCAGCAAAATCCTGGCAGCTTCAAAGGCTATGGTCCTGGCGTCTGGGGCCTCACCGCCAGCCTCGACCCCTACGGTTACTCAGCGCATGCACCGAGCGCCAGCGCGGACAACGGCACCATTGCGCCCACCGCTGCGCTCGGCTCGTTTCCCTACACGCCGAAGGAATCGATGGACGCGCTGAAGTACTACTACCGCACGCTCGGGGCGCGTTTGTGGGGAATCTATGGCCCTACCGACGCCTTCAACCTCACTGACAACTGGTTCTCGCCCGATTACCTCGGCCTCGACCAGGCGCCAATGGTCGTCATGATCGAGAACTACCGCAGCGGCCTGATCTGGAGAAATTTCATGGCGAATCCGGAGATCGCCCCAATGTTGGCGCGCATCGCGCCGCAACACGAACCAGCCGAAGCGTCGGCCGGCGCCGGCGAAAATTAATCTCCGTAATCATGATTGCCCGATATTTGGGATACTGATTCGGGCATCCCGGTTGGTCGACGCGCCATCCACACAGATGCAATCTCTGCCCGCTCTCGAAGAATCGAAGAAGGAGTCGAGTCATGCCTCTTACCGATGCCGAAATCACTACGCGCCTCAAGTCTCTGCCTGAGTGGAGGGCCGAGTCGGGCGAACTTGTCCGCGTTTTTACGTTCAAGGACTTTGTCGGCTCATTGGCCTTTGTGAACAAGGTCGGCGAGCTGGCTGAGAAGGCCGGCCATCACCCCGACATCGACATCCGCTATAACAAAGTGCGCCTCGCGCTGGTGACGCACGACGCGGGCGGCATCACGGCGAAGGACTTCGATCTCGCCGCAGGCGCCGGTAAACTCGCCTGATTTCTGTGAAGCGGGTGGGAAATTCACCTATCACCGGCCGTCCAAAAACTCCTCCAGCACCTGCCGATACCGCTCCGGCTCCTCGTACGACGGCAAGTGACTGCTCTTCTCGAAGAAGATCAGCTTTGCGCCGGGAATCTCATGCGCGATATGCCAGGCTACTAATGGCGCGACGTTCATGTCGTAACGGCCAGTGATGACAAGAGTAGGAAAGTTGAACTTTGCCAGGTCCGCCGTCAGATCGATGTTCTCGGTCGCCTTTGAAACTGCATTGCTGACGGCGGGCTCAAAGCCCAGGTCGCCCATCTTCGCCACGTACTCGTCTCGCTTCTCAGGCGAGTAGAAGATCATCCGCATGTGATCGCGAAGCGCGACATGCGCGGCGGCGTCGCTGTTTTCGCCTAGCTTCTTCGCCGCAAGCGCGTCCTCCTCCTCGATGTCCGGGAAGGTCTGCGGCAGCAGGTGCACCATGTCCTTCCACGCTGGCGGCGCCGAGTCTGAAAGCACCAGTTTGGCGATGTGCTCCGGATGCTTCGCCGCATACGCCATCGAGATCAGCCCGCCAAACGAGTCGCCGACCAGCACTACCCTATCCAACCCAAGATGGGCGCGCACCGCGTCGAGATCGGCCACCTGTGCATCCATATCCTGACGTGCATTGGCGGCAATATGTTTCGAGTCGCCGGTCCCGCGTGGATCGTAGAAGATGACCAGGCGATGAGCCGCGACCTGCAGCCACATATCGTTCATCACCATGTAGGCGTGGGGCAGTCCCGGTCCGCCGTTGACCGCGATCACGGGCAACGCGTTCCCCTTCTGTTCTCCATAGGTCTCGTATCCCAGATCGACGTCAGTCGTATGAATCACGCCAGTTGCATGCGGCGGCTGCTGCGCCAAAAGCGCAGATGCGGACCCAAAGAGTGCGGCAAGAACACAAGATTTGAGCAAAGGGATGGCCTCGCGGGGACAGAAGAATGGCTGGAGAATAGCACGGCGTCTTTTTGCCGTGCTGCCGCATCCATTATGTCAGTGGCTTTTGAGGTATTTGACCCAGCGTTGACGCGCCGCTAAACTATTCAGGATGAGTTTCTGCTGTCCCATTCCGGCTGCCTGTTGTGCATGTTGTTGTGCACTGCGCCGGCATGTGGGATAAGCCAGATTCGGCTTTAAGCACCATCCCATAAGCCCGCGCTGCAGAATTCCTGCTGACGCGGGTTTTTTGTCGCCCGCAGCCGATTTCGACTGAACCGAGGTTTTGATGTCATCGATCGCAACAAACACTTCGCCGGAAGCACTACCACCCGATACGGCGAGCATTCCTGATTCTGTTTCTGCGATTGATTCCTCGCGCGAGCGCCTGAGCCACATCCAGCTTCTCGAGGCCGAAAGCATCCACATCATCCGCGAGGTGGCGGCCGAGTTTCAGAAGCCGGTGATGCTCTACTCCATCGGCAAAGACTCGTCGGTGATGCTGCGGCTGGCGCAAAAGGCTTTTCATCCGGCGCCGATTCCGTTTCCGCTGCTGCACATCGACACCGGCTACAAGTTTCGCGAGATGCTCGAATTTCGCGATCGCTATACCGCCGAACTCGGCCTCAAGCTGCTGGTCTGGCGCAATGAAGAAGCTCTGGCCGATGGCGCGAATCCTGTCAAACTGGGAACGCAGCGCTGCTGCGGCCTGCTCAAGACCCAGGCGCTGCTTGATGGCCTCCGCGCGTACGGTTTCGATGCAGCCTTCGGCGGCGCACGGCGTGACGAAGAAAAATCGCGCGCCAAGGAGCGCATCTTCTCCTTCCGCGATGGCGCCGGACAGTGGGACCCGAAGAACCAGCGTCCCGAACTCTGGAGCCTGTTCAACGGCCGCATCGGTCCCGGCGAGAGCATTCGCGTATTTCCACTCTCGAACTGGACTGAGCTCGACATCTGGCACTACATCCACCTCGAGAAGATTCCCATCGTCCCGCTCTACTACGCGAAGGAGCGCAAGATGCTGGTGCGCGCCGACTCGCTGATCCCTGTTGAGCAGCCGTTCGTGAAAGGCCTACCCGGTGAAGAGCAATGGGTGAAGTGCCGCCTGCGTTCGCTCGGTTGCAGCCCATGCACCGGCGCCATTCGCTCCGACGCCGACACGGTGCCCAAGATCATTGCCGAGCTGATGGCGGTGCGGAACTCCGAGCGCGCCAACCGCATCATCGACCATGACCAGGACGGCTCGATGGAACTGAAGAAACGCGAGGGCTACTTCTAAATGCTGACCGCCGACCAAAGCCCTCCAAACGCTGATTTTGAAGCTTCTGTGATCCCACTTGCCGACGATATCGACGCACAGATCGAACGCGATCTTGAAGCCGATCGCGCCAAAGACCTGCTGCGCTTCTCCACCGCGGGCAGCGTCGATGACGGCAAATCGACGCTCATCGGCCGCCTGCTCTACGACTCGCGCAACGTCTACGACGATCACATTCGTTCGGTCACGCACAACGCGGCCATCGACTTCGCGCAGCTTACGGACGGTCTCCGCGCCGAGCGCGAGCAGGGCATCACGATCGACGTCGCCTATCGCTATTTTTCTACGCCCAAAAGAAAATTCATCATCGCCGACACGCCGGGCCACGAGCAGTACACGCGCAACATGGCTACCGGCGCCAGCACGGCAGACGTGGCGATTGTGCTTGTAGATGCGCGCAAGGGCATCCTCGACCAAACGCGCCGCCACACCTGCATCGCCGCTCTTCTTGGCATTCCCATCGTTATCGCCGCCGTGAACAAGATGGACCTTGTCGATTTTTCGCAGGAAGTCTTCGACAACCATCGGCGAGGCCTTGAGGCTCTCGCGGAGCGTTTGCAGATTCCCGAGTTGATCGCCGTTCCGGTCAGCGCGCTTGAGGGCGACAACGTTGTCCATCGCAGTACGCGCATTCCCTGGTATACCGGGCCAAGCCTTCTGGAACTGCTCGAGACTGTGCCGC
This sequence comes from Occallatibacter sp., assembly GCA_035486155.1. Taxonomy (GTDB): domain Bacteria; phylum Acidobacteriota; class Terriglobia; order Terriglobales; family Acidobacteriaceae; genus Telmatobacter. Next base: position 6,969 of record DATHNJ010000120.1, read on the forward strand.
TCGCCATCGAGCGTTCGCAGGCGAGCTTGCGCTTCCCGATCCAGCGCGTGCTTCGTCCCCACCAGGATTTTCGCGGCTTCGCCGGCCAGATCGCGGCAGGCACAGTGCGTCCCGGCGACGAAATTCTGGCGCTGCCTTCCGGCCGTCGTACGCGCGTACGGTCCATCAATACATGGGAGGGCGATCTCGCCCTGGCCCACGCGCCGCAGTCAGTCGTTCTCACGCTCGAAGACGAAGTCGATCTAAGCCGTGGAGAAATGATCGCTGCTGTGGCTGCGCCCCCGCACAAGACCACGCGCTTCAACGCGACCATCGTATGGATGCAGAACAAGCCGCTCGAGCCGGGCGCAACATATCTGCTGAAGCACACCACGCAGACTGTGCGTGCGCAGGTCGCCGAGATTCGCTCCCGCATCGACGTCGTCAATCTCGCCGAAGGCGAGGCTGAGCAACTCGGCCTGAACGACATCGGCGAAATCGTGCTTGAGACGAGCCGTCCGATTCTTGCCGATCTCTATCGCGACAACCGCACCACAGGCAGCTTCATTCTGATCGACGCAGCGAGCAACGCAACCGCCGGCGCGGGAATGATTCGTTCCATCTCGGATGTGGCTGCGCAGACGCATGCGATCGCGGGGCTCTTGACGATCGGCAATCGTCCGCAGCTCGCTGCTCAGCTTGAGCAGGCGCTGTTGCAAGCGGGCGCGTTGGTTTTGCGCACGCGCGTCGCGGCGACCGCGCAGTTGCTCGCGTTCGTACGCCTGGGTGCTTTCGTCATCGTTGAATCCGATGCGGCGGCGCCGATTACGTTTGCGCGCGCCGATGCGCTGAACGTCAACCCGACATCCATAGAATCGGTAGACGCCGAACAGATTGTGAATGAGATCGACCGCATCGGAACGCTTCCCACAGGAGACGAAAATGACAACGGCCTCGGCATCTGACGCGCTCGCGACAACCGCCGCTGAATTTCTGCGCGACCGCCTTGCGCGCGGGGAGCGCCCTTGCGTCACCAGCAGTTTCCAGGCCGAAGATGTTGTCCTGCTTCACCTGGTGCGCGCTCTTTTGCCGCGCATTCCCGTGCTCTTTCTCGAGACCGGCTATCACTTTCCTGAGACGCTTGAGTATCGCGACCGCATGGCTGCCGATTGGGATCTGAATCTGGTTAACGTGATGCCCGAGCGCACCGTCGCCGAGCAGGAAGCGCAGTTCGGCATTCTCAATCAGACTGCGCCCGATCGCTGCTGCGGCATGCGCAAGGTCGAGCCGCTGTTCCGCTCGCTTGCGCCGTACGACACATGGGTCACCGGTCTGCGTCGCGAGCAATCGAAGACGCGCGCGAACCTGCAGGTCGAAGAGCCGTTCACGCTGCCCGGCAGCCAGGTGATCGCGAAGCTCAGCCCGCTTGCCGAGTGGACCGCGCGCGACGTGTGGCAATACGCCGCGGCCCACAACATTCCGCTGCTGCCGCTCTACGACAAGGGCTATACCAGCATCGGCTGCGCGCCGTGCACCAGTCTGCCCTTTGATCCTAATGATCCGCGCTCCGGCCGCTGGTCAGGACACAAAGTTGAATGCGGCATTCACATCCAGGCATCCTGACGAGAACGCAATGGAACTACTGATCGGATTCTTCATCGCAGCGCTCATCGCCATGACCGGCGTCGGCGCGGGCACCATCACGGCGCCGATGCTGATCCTGTTCTTGCATGTGCCGGTGCCTGAGGCTGTCGGCACGGCGCTGGTCTATTCCGCGGCCGTGAAACTTGTCGTCGTGCCGATTCAGATTTGGCGCAAGCAGGTGGTATGGCGCACGCTTGGCGTGATGCTGCTGGCCGGCGTGCCCGGCGTGATTCTCGGCGCGATCTTCTTTCAGCGCATCGTGCGCGTGCAGGGTCAGACGCTCTGGCTTTATCTGGCCCTTGGCGCCATCATTCTGCTCTCTTCTTCGTGGCATATCTATCGGCACTTTCGTCCGTCCACCGCGCTTGCGGGACGTAAGAGCCGTCCATGGCTGCTGGCCGCCACCATGTTTCCCGTTGGCGCGGAGGTTGGCTTTTCTTCTTCCGGCGCCGGCGCGCTGGGCACAGTCGCCCTGCTGGGACTTACGGCGCTCGACGTTCCGCGTATCGTCGGCACCGATCTTTCGTTCGGACTTTGTCTATCGCTGATCGGCGGCGGTATGCACCTGAGCCAGGGCGGCGTGAATACTGCGTTGCTGACCAATCTCATTGTCGGCGGCGTCTTCGGCGCGTTGCTTGGGACAGGTCTCGCGCCGCGCATCCCCGCGCGCGCTATGCGTCTGGCCCTGTCGCTGTGGCTCTTCGCGCTGGGCATGCAGCTCTGCTGGCACGCCTTTGCCAAAGCCGGCAGCTAGGGACTGGCCGACTCAAACTGGCGGTTCTTGGGCAGCTGCTTCGCGTTGCGAGGCGAAATGTATAGTGCATCGAGAGAATGTTCCGTGAGGCGAAGTCGCAGCGAGCCTCCAGCTCTTCCGCGCCGCGCGAGCGGCGGTCTGCCCCACGCAGTGGTTGCCAGAGGTCCGTCCGGCTGGCGATACTCGCTTATGTCAGTCTTTTCGACCTCATCTTCTTCGCGAAAGTTTGCCTCAGAGTCTGCCTTGGATCGAGAATTTCTCACAGCACGGCTGGTCAACAAGCAGCGGCTCTCCGTTTCTGCGCAGACCTATCATCTTGAATTCGTGCTCCCCGAGATGGAGTCCTTCTCGTTTCTTCCCGGCCAGTTTGTCTCAGCCGTTGCCGATGACGCTGCCGGCAAGGAACAGACGCGTGCCTACTCCCTTGCCTCGGGCCCCGACGGCAATAAGTTCGATCTCTGCTTGAATCGCGTGGAAGGTGGCTTCTTTTCGAACCTTCTTGCCGATCTGCCTGATCTGCCGGTCGGCGGCGACATCAAGGTGTACGGGCCAAACGGCTTCTTCACTCTGCGCGAGCCCATCACGGATTCGATTCTTATCGCGACCGGCACCGGAGTTGCGCCGATGCGCGGCTTTCTGCAGTGGCTTTTTCCGGCCAATGGTCCGGACCGCAGCAACGGCAAGCAGATCTGGCTTGTTTACGGCACGCGCCACGAGACCGAGCTCTATTATCGCGAGGAGTTCGAGGCATACGCAGCGAAGCATGCGAACTTTCACTATCTGCCCACGCTCAGCCGGGGCGCGGAGAGCTGGACAGGTTTGCGCGGCTATGTGCAGGAGCACGTCGAGCAGATCGTGCGCCAGCGCGCCGCCCGGCTTGGCGAGCCTCTCTCCGGCCCGCCGGTCGATCCAGGAATTGCCCCGGCGGAATTGCGCTTCGGGATCAACGCTTACGTTTGCGGGCTCTCGAATATGATCAACGCGGTGCGCGAGCGGCTAAAGTCATTCGGCTGGCATCGCAAGCAGATCATCTTCGAGCGCTATGACTGAGGGGACTCGCCGTCCAGGCGGGCTTCTCGCGTGTTCCCCTGCCGAGTCCGTACCATGTAGGTCTTAGGGTCCACTTCAGAGATTGAACAGCTCGCGGAGACGCTTGGTTTGGCCGCGGCTGACTGGAATCTCGGTCTGCTTCTTGTCGTTCATGCGGAGCTGGTAAGTGGATTTGAACCACGGCACCACTTCGCGGATGTGGTTGATGTTGACGACGAAGCCGCGATGAGCGCGCCAGAAAACGGCGGGATCGAGCTGGTCCAATAATTCTTCGAGAGTGCGGCACTTGGATTGGCCTTCGAAGGCCTGAGTGACGATGCGGATGACGCCTTCGTCGATGGCTGCGTAGCAGATCTCGGCCTGATCGACGAGCAAGAGACGGTTCTGCGCCTGGACGATCAGTTTCGATAGCTGCGGCGCGCGTCCGCCGTTCTGCGGACGGTTCAGCAGCTTGAGCAGCGCGTCGAGTTGCATGTCGCTGCGGATGCCCGGCGCGCTGTCGTTCATGCGTCCACGGACGCGTGCGATCGCCTGTTGAACGCGCGCGCGATCGAAGGGCTTGAGCAGATAGTCGACGGCGTTGACGTCGAAGGCGCGGACTGCGTACTGGTCGTAGGCGGTGGCGAAGACGACCTGGGGCAGCGGCTCCTCGGCATCCTTGGCGTGGCGGTCCATCAATCGTTTAATCACGGCGAAGCCGTCGAGGCCGGGCATCTGCACATCGAGAAAGACGACGTCGGGATGATATTCCGCGATCAGGTCAACGGCCTCGATGCCGTTGGCGCCCTGGGCGACGACTTCGACGTCGCCTGCCTCATCGAGCAGGTACTTCAGCTCATCACGAGCCAGTTGTTCGTCGTCGACAATGAGCGCTGAGATGGGCATGGCGAAAGGTCGATTGTAGGGATGGGGGCGGGCGGGGTCAATTGATGTGGGGCGAGCGGGGTTTAGGCGAGGTTGAGTGGCGCGGCGGTTTGGCAGTGGCCCGCTTCCCTGAAAGTAGATCGCTTTGCGAGTTGTCGCCTTGCTTTCCCACCCTTGCTACGCAAGCATGGCGCCCATCCTTTGTGAGCACCACAGGTTGACAGTTTCACGCGGCGGTTTTTTGGGCAGCCTATCTTGGGGCGCTCTCCCACCCAGGGGGTGTTAGAAGGAAATTCCTCATTGGATTGGGTTTACGGGATAAATTCCCAGCTAAATTTCTCTTGGGAAAGGAGTTAGAGGGCAAATTCCTCTGCCTGCTGGAGTTGAGCCTCGCGGTACGCCTGGGGCCCCCGGGGATTCTTCACAGTCTCACAGGCATTTTTTTCGAGAAGTTGGCGTATGCGGGCGGGCTCCCGGCTGCGATCCGGTTTCATTCCTCTTTGCGCTGTCGCTCTCCGAGGCGGCGAGGGCGCGTGCGGAGCGAATGCTGGGAAGGGATTCCAGAAAGTTCTGCACGATTTTGGAGAGGGATGTATCGCGGCGTGCGGCCCAGACGCGGGCGTCGCGATTGGCGCGGTCGCTGACGGCGACGGTGATGTTTTTCATGGATGGTTCTCCCTGCGGAGTGGAGTTGGCGGCTCTCTCTATTGTGGAGAGATAGGGGCAAATCTTCGCAATGGGGCTAGCGATGAGGGAAAGATGTAGATGGGGAGGGATTCATAAGGAGTAACTTCCGGGTTGGCCACGATCCACTGGGAACATGAATAGTGACTGGCTTAACTCGTCTAGCGCCCGGGAACCACTCGTTCGTCATACACAATCTTTCCGCCCACCATCGTTAGCACCGATTCCGTCTTTGGTAGTTGCGAAACGTCAACCGTGAAAATGTCCTGCGATAGAACAGCCAGGTCAGCCAGCTTTCCCACTTCCAAGCTGCCTTTCTCTTTCTCGGCAAACTCGGCATAGGCCGAGGTCAGGGTGTAGGCGATCACTGCTTGTTCCCGCGTGATGGCCTCAGAGGGCCGGTTCGGGTCAAGCGAAGCAAACATGATGTTGAGATACGGATTGGTCGGACCGTCGGAACCCAATGCGACGGGAATGCCCGCCTCCAGCAAGGAGCGCAATGGCTGGATTTTCAAGGTTTCGAAAATCCCGTTTAGATCCGGATTCAAATTGGCGACGGTTAAATGTGACGGATTCTGAACGACCACGATCCCCAGTTCCTTCACCCGCGGAATCAAATCGGGGGTCAGTCCGTCGCCGTGTTCGAACCGGAGCCGCTGTTGAGCCCAGGTCTGCTGTCCGCCCGCCGATTGCATAGCCTCCACCATCGCTGCCGCAGGCGGATATGCGGAGACGTGAACCATCAGTTGGTCATGGTCATGCAACGACTCCCGCAGCATGCTGGTGAGCTGATCTTTTGGAAACGTCAACTGTTCATGCAGAACGAAGTCGCCTACCGTTGCCGGATCGTCGCGCGGGGCAAACGTTCCTTCAACCGGAGTTCCATCGAGCATCCACTTGGTGCCACTGACTGCAATGAGAGGATTCGAGCTTAGCGGCGCCGGCCTGCCCTCTTGAATAGCGCGGCCGGCCGGAGTCGTTCCCGGCATCCTCATGACGCGAACCCGAATGGGAGTAGGCATCTTCTCGAGGAGGGCGACGCAACGTTGAGGAGGCATATCATTCGACATGTCCTGAATCGTTGTGATTCCCCACTTAAGGGCTTCAGAAAAACTGCTGCGCAACTCGGCAAGGGCGTCCGCGTCGCTGGTCTGGTCTGCAAAGGTGCGCTCCACGTTGAACACGGCATATTCGCGGATCACTCCTGTGAGCCTTCCGCTAGGCGACCTCTCGAATCGCCCACCAACAGGGTCCGGCTGGTCTTCTCGAATTCCAGCCTGCGCCAGCGCAGCACTATTCATAATCCAGGCGTGATTTGAGAAGGTTTGCAGAATCACCGGATTGTCAGGAGCCAGTTGGTCGAGGGAATCTCGATCCACTGCAAGATTGCGAAAGATCTTCCAAGCCATTGAGCCATTGATGAACGCTCCTTTGGGCGCCTTGAGAACAGCGGCGGCTATGGCAGTCTTCATTTCTAGCCAAGCCGGATCCGGGCTGGTAAGTTCCAAGTCAATTTGATTGGGAGGAGCGATGCCGAGGTGGTTGTGTGCGTCATTGATTCCTGGAATCACGGTGCGTCCCCCGAGGTCGATCTGTCGGGTGTGCGGTCCGGCGAGAGCCTTGATTTTTGCCGAGTCTCCGGTCGCTGCGATTCGATCCCCACGGATCGCGAGAGCTTGAACGTATGGCTGTGCAATATCACTGGTGAAGATTTTTCCATTGAGCAGAACCAGGTCTGGGGCCACCTGTTGGCATTCAGCTGCTCGATGAGTTAGCGCCACGGATAGGATCGCAATACAGGTTTTGATCGATCGGCCAATCATGTTTGCCTCAACCCTTGTCCAAATCAGACTCCCAGAGCGGTACTCCGCCACGGTTTACGTCCGATATCAATGGAAGGCGTACCAGCTTAGTGATACCAGATCAGTCCGCGGATGCTTTAAAGCTGATGTTCGATGTGCCAGAAAGCGCGCGGTTTGCTCCAAGCGTTCGTCGCTCCGAACCCAATCTCTGAGTCGGATCGAATAACCGAAGATCATCACCTTGCGTCAAGGTGATGATCTTCCTACTTAATAAACAGGTTGAGCTTCGGCGAAGCCGATCCTCAATCGTCATTCCCATTTTGTGCTTGTGTTGTTTTTTTGATACGGATCGAGCGGACGAGTTCGGTTGTGCGTGACTTGGGCAGCGACTCGTAGGCTGAGAGACAGTTGATCGATCTTAACGGGCGCCGCTCGCGACTGTTAATTGCCTGTCTTACTCGCCGAGCACTCGGAGGCGGGCGGGCATGTGATCGCGGGCGAGTTCGTGGCCGCAGTTGGTGCAGAACTGGTCTGTTGGGCGGACGGTGCGGAAGCAGGTTCCGCAGCTTGCGGCGAGCTGGTAATTGCACTGCGGGCAGAAGTGAAAATCGTCCTGAACGTGGGTTCCGCAGGCGGGGCAGGCTGAGACCAGCGGAGTCCGCAAGAGGAAGTAGAGCACGGCGCCGATGCCGCCGGGCATCACGAAGCAGATCAGCATCCAGAAGCGGACGCTCATGGAGCGGCGCGGCGCATCCTTGCTGACAAAGCCGATCATCAGGAAATAGACGGCCGCCAGCAGTCCCCAGGACAGATTGAGGTAGGCGCGCAGGCCGATGGGGGTGACGTGATGGAGCTGCTTAGGGAAGACGAACCAGAAGTAGTATTCGACCAGCAGGAAGGCCGCCG
>DATHNJ010000121.1:0-21157 GCA_035486155.1 Occallatibacter sp.
TTCCCTGGTCCCTGTTCCCTGTTCCCTGTCTCTCGCGCCGTCTCCTTCTCCACCAGCGGAACCCAGAATCGGAACGTCGTCCCCAACGCGGGCGAGCTCGACACCTCGATTTCTCCGCCGTGCGCCGTAACAATGGCTCGCGTAATGGCCAACCCCATGCCCGTTCCCTTGCCTTTGCCTTCGCTCCTCTTGCCGCGATAAAATTTTTCGAAAATCAGCGGCTGATCGACCTGATCGATTCCCGGCCCGTTGTCCTCCACGCTGAACTCGAGCCTCTCTCCGGCCCGGCGGCTGCGCAGAACGATGCGGCTTCCCGGCGGGCAATAGCGCCCCGCATTTTCCAGCAGATGACGCAACACCCGCCCCAGCAGTTGCGCATCGAACCACGCCGGATCATCCGGCTCCTGCACGTTGATGACAACATGATGCCGCGCAAGGACGTCGTGCGAATTCTCGACGGCATGTTCAAACAAAGACCGCGTGTGATGCGGCGCAGCGTGAATCTGCACCACATTGGCGTCGATCTCCGCCATCTCTACAGCTTCGCCGATCAACTTGTCGAGCTGCGCGCTCTCCTCGTCGACGATCGCCGCCAGCTCGGCCCTCGACGCGTCATCCAGTCCCACGCCATCGCGCAGCGTCGTGGCCGCGGCGCGAATCGAGGTCAACGGCGTGCGCAATTCGTGCGTCACCGAATCGATCAGCGCCGTACGCAATCGATCCGCTTCGCGCGCCGCTTCAAGCCGCGCCGATCTCTCCACAGCCACCGCCCGCGTTAGCGCAATGGCCACCTGTGCGGTGATCGCCGTCGCCGCCTCGCGCGACAGACTCGCCGGACGCCATCCCAGCGCGCCAACCGGCTGCATGCCCACGGTCAAAGGCATCGCCGCAATCTCTCCCGGCAGAGCCATCGTGGGGCTATGCCCGAGACTCATCTCCGCCATGCTGGCCTGGATGCTCATCGGCAAATCCTGTGTGGAAGAGAAACATTGATCGGTATCGTGCGAATAGAGAACGACGGCGTCGAGCGCGAAGATACGGGCGATGATCCGCGGCAACTCATTCATCAAGCCAAGGGCGTCCTCATGGAGCATCATCTCCTGGCTGAGCATGTAGAGCCGCTCCACATCCGCGCGCCGCTGCTCGGCCTGCTGCGCCTGGTTGCGCGCTCGTTCGGCGACCCGCCCCGCCGCCACTGAACAGGCAAAGAAAGAAAGCACCGCCACCCACTGCGACGCTCCTTCCAGGCGCAGCGTGTAATACGGCGGAAGGAAAAAATAATCGAACGTAAGCGCGCAGAGAACCGCGCAGTAGAGCGAGATCGTCAGGCCCGCCTGCGTCGCAATCCACACCACGAGCACAAGAAACACCATCCCCGCAGCCGTCGAGTCCGCATGTAGCCATGCCAGCGCCGCGGTTGTAACCAGCGCCGCGGCCGTTGCGCCCAGCCAGCGCATCGTGGGGCTCAGATTGGAGATCGACTGCATGGCGCCTCATTCGCATGATACCGGCGCAGGCGAATGATGTAATCTTGCCCATAGAAGACAGGCATGCCCGAAAGAATTCTGGTCATCGACGACGAGCCTCAAATCACCCGCACCTTGCGCGCCTCCCTGTCCACGCAAAGCTTCGATGTGCGCACAGCGAACGATCCTGAAGAAGGCCTGCGCGTCTTTCGCGAATGGGCGCCTGATCTGGTGATCACCGATCTGATGATGCCCGGCATGAGCGGCGTAGAAGTCTGCCGCGCCATCCGCTCCACCTCACCCGTGCCGATCCTGGTGCTTTCCGTGCGCGATCACGAACGATCGAAGGTCGAAGCCCTCGATGCCGGCGCCGACGACTACGTCACTAAGCCCTTCGGCATTCAGGAGCTGCTGGCGCGTGTCCGCGCCCACCTGCGCCGCGCGCCTGAACGCGCCACGGCGGCCATCGAAGCAGGCGACTTTGTCATCGATGAGACGGCCCACACCGTCACTGTGCAGGGCAAGTCCGTACACCTGACTCCGAAAGAATTCGACCTTCTGGTGCATTTGGCCCGCAACGCCGGCAAGGTCATGACCCATCGCATTCTGCTGACCTCAGTCTGGGGCTCGCAATCGGCCTATCAGCCGGAGTATCTCCGCGTCTTCGTCGGCCAGTTGCGCAAGAAGCTCGAGAACGAAACGGGCCGCCAATACATTCAGACCGAGCCCTGGGTCGGCTACCGGTTTGTGCCCGAAGGCTGGACCGGCGATCCAGCTTAGCTGGAGAGCAAATAAACCGGCCATTCGACGCGTCTTTATCTTTTCTTTATATCTCCCTTCTAATCCCTCAACGGTCTCTCCTCCAAAATCCTTGCTTGACGGATGAATGCGCAGTCGCGCGCAGATCCAACTGAGCTGAGGTTCCCAATGCAAGATCTCACGATGTTAGTTTTCACGGCGGTTTTCTTCGGCGTGGCGTTTCTGTACGTCAAAGCCTGCCAGAAGCTGAGGTAACCATGGACTTGATGACAGCAATCGCGCTCGTGTTCTCCATCCTCCTCCTGGTTTACCTAACAATTTCCCTGCTCTATCCGGAGAAATTCTGATGACCGCCAATGGCTGGCTGCAATTCGCCATCTTCTCCGTGGTCCTGATTCTGACCGTCCGGCCAGTCGGTCTCTATCTCGCACGCGTCCTCGAAGGCGGCAAGACATGGCTCGATCCAATCCTTCGCCCCATCGAGCGTCTGACCTACAAGCTCTGCGGCGTACAGGCCGACAAGGAGATGAACTGGCGCGAGTATGCCTTCGCGATCCTCGGATTCTCCGCCGTCAGCATGGTGCTGACTTATGCTCTCGAACGGCTGCAGGCCACAGTGGCGCTCTGGAATCCGCAGAAGCTCGCCGCTGTCGGCCCTGATCTCGCCTGGAACACTGCCGCCAGCTTCACGACGAACACGAACTGGCAGTCGTACACGCCCGAAACCACGATGAGCTATCTCACCCAGATGCTCGCGCTGGCGACGCATAACTTCTTCTCCGCCGCAGTCGGCATCGTCGCCGCTGTCGCGTTGATTCGCGGCATCAAGCGCACCAACTCAAGCACGATTGGCAACTTCTGGGTCGATGCCACACGGACGCTGCTCTACATTCTGCTGCCTGCTACCGTGATCTACGCGCTCCTACTGGTGGCCCAGGGCGTACCGCAGAACCTGCACGCGTATACGGTGGCCCACACGCTCGAAGGAGCAACCCAGACCATCGGCCAGGGGCCGGTCGCATCACAGGAAGCAATCAAGATGCTCGGCACCAATGGCGGCGGATTCTTCAACGCCAACAGTGCGCATCCCTACGAGAACCCGACGCCCTTCTCGAATTTTCTCGAGATCCTCTCGATCTTCATCATTCCCGCTGGCCTTACCTATACGCTGGGCCGCATGACCGGTTCGTCCGGCCACGGGTGGGCTGTCTTCGCAGCCATGTTCGTTCTCTTCTTCGTCGGCTTCACCACCCTCTACTGGGCCGAAGCCCATCCTCATCCGATGATCCACGGCGCCGAACAAGCGGGCACGGCAACTGCGCCCGGCGGCAACATGGAAGGCAAAGAGGTCCGCTTCGGCATCGCCAACAGCGCCCTCTTCTCCACCATCACAACCGATGCAAGCTGCGGCGCCGTCAATGGCATGCATGACAGCTTTACGCCCCTCGGCGGCATGATTCCGCTTACCAACATCATGCTCGGCGAAGTGATCTTCGGCGGCGTCGGCGCAGGCCTCTACGGCATGTTGATCTTCGTCGTGAAGGCTGTCTTCATCGCCGGCCTCATGGTCGGCCGCACGCCAGAATATCTTGGCAAGAAGATCGAAGCCTACGACATAAAGATGTCGATGCTGTATGTCCTCATCTTCCCGCTCGTCGTTCTCAGCCTGACGGCGATGTTCGTCCTCTCGCCAACGATAGGTCTGCCCAGTCTGAACAACGCCGGACCGCACGGGCTGACGGAGATCCTCTACGCCTTCACCTCCGCGGTGGGCAACAATGGTTCAGCTTTCATGGGTTTGAACGCCAACACCTGGTGGTACAACGTCGCGCTCGGCTGGGCGATGCTGATCGGCCGCTTCCTAATGATCGTTCCGGTGCTGGCGCTGGCCGGCAACCTGGCGCAGAAAAAGAGCGTTCCTCCATCCCCTGGCACATTCCCGGTGAATACGCCGCTGTTCACTGCGCTGCTTATTTGCGTAGTCATCATTCTGGGCGCGCTGACATTCTTCCCGGCGTTGAGCCTGGGACCAATTCTTGAGCACCTGCAACTGCAGCACGGCCAGCTTTTCTAGCGAGAAAGAGAAATCGTCATGGCGGAAAAGAAGAATCTTTGGAATACGCAAATCATGGGCCAGGCGCTCGTCGACTCGCTGCGCAAGCTCGATCCGCGCTGGATGGTCAAGAACCCGGTTATGTTTGTCGTTGAAGTGGGCAGCGTTCTGACCACGGCGCTGCTCATCGTGAACGCGCTGAATCACCGCCCAGGCTTTGGGTTCAATTTGCAGATCACTCTGTGGCTCTGGTTCACGGTTTTGTTCGCCAACTTTGCAGAAGCGATGGCCGAAGGTCGCGGCAAGGCGCAGGCCGACACGTTGCGCAAAGCCAAAGGCGAAACCATCGCCAAGCGCTACAAGGCGGACGGTGGATTTGAACAGATCGCCAGCGGCCTGCTCCGCGCCGGCGACGTCATCTTCGTTGAAGCAGGCAGCTACATCGCCGGCGATGGAGAAGTCATCGAAGGCGTCGCATCGGTAGACGAATCGGCGATCACCGGTGAATCCGCCCCCGTGATTCGCGAAGCCGGCGGCGATCGCTCGGCCGTTACCGGCGGCACCAAGGTTCTATCGGACTGGATTAAAGTCCGCATCACATCCAACCCCGGCGAAACCTTCCTCGACCGCATGATCGCGCTGGTCGAAGGCGCAACGCGCCAGAAGACCCCGAACGAGATCGCCTTGAGCATCCTGCTCTCCGGCCTCACCATCGTCTTCCTGCTCGCCGTCGTGACGCTGCAGCCCTTCGCGATCTACTCAAAAGCTCCGCAAACGATCTTCGTTCTCGTCTCGTTGCTGGTCTGCCTCATCCCGACCACCATCGGCGGCCTGCTCTCGGCCATCGGCATCGCCGGTATGGATCGCCTCGTCCAATACAACGTGCTCGCCATGAGCGGGCGCGCTGTAGAAGCCGCCGGCGACGTCAATACTCTTCTTCTCGACAAGACCGGCACCATCACCCTCGGCAATCGCCAGGCCACGGAGTTCCGCCCCGCGCCCGACGTCTCAGCAGAACGCCTCGCCGACGCGGCGCAACTCGCGTCTCTGTCGGATGAAACCCCGGAAGGCCGCTCCATCGTCGTCCTGGCCAAAGAAAAATACAACCTGCGCGGCCGCGATCTCGGCGGCATCCATGCCGAGTTTGTTCCCTTCACCGCGCAAACCCGCATGAGCGGCGTCAATCTGCCCGGCATTCGCATCCGCAAAGGCTCCGTCGACGCGATCGCGCGCTTTCTCGAAGACCAGGGCTCATCGCTTCCGAAAAAGGTTCGCGACGCGGTCGAAGACATCGCCCGGCTCGGCGGAACGCCGCTCGTGGTCGCCGAAAACTCGTCCGCTCTCGGCGTGATCTATCTCAAAGACATCGTCAAGGGCGGCCTCAAAGATCGCCTCGCCCGTCTGCGCGCCATGGGCATCCGCACCATCATGATTACCGGCGATAACCCGCTTACCGCCGCTGTAATCGCTCGCGAAGCCGGCGTCGACGACTTCCTCGCCGAAGCCAAGCCCAAAGACAAGATGGACCTGATCAAGCGCGAGCAGGGCAAAGGCAAGCTCGTCGCGATGACTGGCGACGGCACAAACGATGCGCCCGCGCTCGCTCAAGCTGATGTAGGCGTCGCCATGAACTCCGGAACGCAGGCCGCAAAAGAAGCCGGCAACATGGTCGACCTCGATTCGAACCCGACCAAGCTCATCGAGATCGTCGAGATCGGCAAACAGCTCCTTATGACGCGCGGCGCGTTGACGACCTTTTCCATCGCCAACGACGTCGCCAAATACTTCGCGATCATCCCTGCGATGTTCGCCGGCGCATTCCCCGTGCTGAATGCGCTCAACATCATGTATCTGCACTCGCCGCAGTCGGCGATTCTTTCAGCCGTCGTCTTCAACGCGCTCGTCATCATCGCCTTGATCCCGCTCGCGCTGAAAGGCGTGAAATATGAGCCGAAGTCGGCCGACATTCTGCTGCGTAATAACCTGCTGATCTACGGCGTGGGCGGCGTCATCGTCCCCTTCATCGGAATCAAAGCCATCGACATGGTCATCGTCGCCCTGCATCTGGCGTAAGGAGAGCATATGCATTCCACCGCAACATCCACGGTTCCGACCACCGCCGCAACTCAGGCCCCCGCCCCGGTCAAGCACTCCATCTGGGGAACGTCGATCCGTTTCACGATTCTTGCGACGATTCTCTGCGGCGTCGCCTACCCGCTCTTCATTACTGGAATCGCAGGCCTGCTGTTCCCGCATCAGGCCAATGGCAGCTTGATTCTGAAGGATGGTCAGGTCATTGGTTCGGAACTATTAGCGCAGAGCTTCACCTCGGATCGCTACTTCCATCCGCGCCCCTCGGCTGCGGGAAACGGTTATGACGCGACGTCCTCAGGCGGCTCAAACCTCGCGCAGTCGAATACCAAACTCGTGCAGCGCATCCAGGGCGACATCGACAAGCTCGCCAAAGAAAATCCCGGGAAGCCGGTGCCGATCGATCTTGTCACCACTTCCGCCTCCGGACTCGATCCCGACATTACGCCCGACAACGCATTCTTTCAGGCGCCGCGTGTCGCAAAGGCTCGCAACCTCGGCGAACAACAAGTGCGCCAACTGATCGAGCAGCACATTACGGGTCGCCAACTCGGCCTGCTCGGCGAACCGCGCGTCAACGTGCTCGCCCTGAATCTCGACCTCGATAAGTTATCCAAATGAGTTTCTAATGAAGCGGCTTCCCCTGGAATGGGGAGAGCGAGAGCTCTCCCCTCTTTTTTGAGCCCCTGCGCTTACTGGAATTCGACCGCCGATATCCCGATAGAATACGGTTAACCGTTCCGAGGCAAGACTGGACCGGGAGTTAAACCGTCTATGCGCGCCTCCCTCTTCATCACGTGCTACAACGACACATTGTTTCCTGAGACCGGTCGTGCGGTGGTGCGGCTGCTCGAACGGCTGGGCGTCGAACTCGATTTTCATCCTGCCCAAACCTGTTGCGGCCAGATGCACGCTAACACCGGCTTCCGCGCAGAAGCGTTTTCGCAAGCCAAACGTTTTGTCCGCCTCTACGCTGACGCCGAAGCCGTCGTGATTCCCTCCTCTTCCTGCGTCGCAATGATCCGCGATCAGTACCCGGGTCTCTTCGCGGAACTGGGGAACGAGTCGTTGCGTGAACAATTCGAATCGCTCCTTCCACGCGTATTCGAGTTGAGCGAGTTTTTAGTCGATAAGCTCAAGATCGAAGATGTCGGCGCGTATTTTCCTCATCGTGTGACCTATCACGCAAGTTGTCATGGCCTGCGCAGCCTCGCTCTAGGCGACCGGCCCTTTCGGCTGCTGAGCCATGTACGCGGCCTTGAACTCGTGTCTCTCGAAAACATGGATCGCTGCTGCGGCTTTGGTGGAACCTTTTCCATCAAGAACGCCGAAGTCTCTTCGGCGATGCTCTCCGGCAAGCTCCGCGACGTGCTCTCCACGCAGGCCGAATACTGCACAGCGCTCGACAACAGTTGCTTGATGCACATCAACGGCGCGCTCCATCGAGAATTTGCGCCAGTGCGCACCGTCCACATGGCGCAGATTCTCGCCAGCGACGAATCCGCATCGGCTGAGGAATTCGCGTGAGTCAGGTCGTTCTCAATCCCCGCAAAGCGCCGCCGTTTCCGGAAGCAGCTCTGCCGATTCTGCGCGACTCCCAGTTGCGTAAGAATGTCGCCCACGCCACTGATGTCATCCAGGCCAAGCGCGCACGACTCGTAGCCGAAAAGACCGACTGGCAGGAGCTGCGCACTGCGGCCGCCGCCATCAAAGACACGACTCTGGACCATCTCGATCAATATCTCCTCGAATTCGAGGAGCGCTGCACCGCGGCCGGAGGCCAGGTGCATTGGGCGGCAAACGCCAGCGATGCGCGCCATATCATTGGCCAGATTCTGCGCAAAGCCAAGGCGAAAGAGGTCATCAAGATCAAGACCATGACCTCGGCCGAGATCGATCTCAATCCCTCATTGCTGGGCGATGGCATTCAGGCGATCGAAACCGATCTTGCCGAGCTGATCCTACAACTCGGGGATGACGAACCATCGCACATCGTCGCGCCTGCGCTCCACGTCAATCGCGGCCAGGTGCGCGAAATCTTCGCCAAGCGCATGGGCATCCCCACCCTCTCCGACGATCCCCACGCGCTCACCGCCGCGGCGCGCAAATATCTTCGCACCAAGTTCCTGAGCGTCGATGCGGCGATCTGCGGAGCAAATTTTCTTGTCGCGGAAACCGGAGCGGTCACGATCGTCGAGTCGGAAGGTAATGGCCGCATGTGCCTCACGCTGCCCAACACGCTCATCGCGCTGGCCGGCATCGAGAAGGTCATCCCCACATTTCGCGACCTCGAGGTGATGCTGCAGCTTTTGGCTCGCTCGGCCACAGGCGAGCGCATGAACCCGTACTCATCGCTCTGGACCGGCGTAACCATCGGCGACGGCCCACAGAACTTTCATGTGGTGCTGCTCGACAACGGGCGCTCGTCGATCCTCGCGAAACATACCGAGCGCCAGACATTGCGCTGCGTTCGCTGCGGCGCCTGTCAAAATGCGTGCCCCGTCTATCGTCAGACCGGCGGCCACGCCTACGGCTCTGTCTACGGCGGCCCCATCGGCGCAATCCTAACACCGCAATTGATGGACCTGCACTACGCGCAGTCGTTGCCCTATGCGTCTTCATTGTGCGGCGCGTGCTACGAAGTCTGCCCGGTCAAAATCAATATCCCTGAAGTGCTCATCGAGCTTCGCTCGCAGGTGACCAATCAGGAGCGCAAGCGCTCGGCGCGGATATTCGACCCGATGTTCCTGGGCATGCGCATCGCAAATTTTGTCTTCGGAAGCGCGTGGCGCTTCCGTATAGCGCAACGTTTCGGTCGCGCTGCCTTGCGTCGCTTCACACGCAAAGACGGCTGGATTCATGCCCTGCCCGGCCTCGGCGCGCGCTGGACCATGACCCGTGATCTGCGCGGAATGCCCAAACAGAGCTTTCGCCAATGGTGGGCGTCGCGGCCAAAGGAGAAGGCATGAGCGAAGCGCGCCAGCAAATTCTCGACCGCATCAGCCGCTCCACCTCGCAGGGCCGCTCCGCTGCATCCTACGCGCAAATTCCGCGCGACTATCTTCACCTGGGCCTGCGCGACAAAAAAGAACGCGTCGAGCTCATGATCGAGCGCCTGCGGGAATACGATGCCGAAGTTGCCGAATGCCAGCCGAACGATCTTCCCGCCTGCATCGCGGATTGCCTTCGCGCCAGCGGCAAGCGCATCTTTGTGGCCCCGCCCGGCCTGCCCGCCGACTGGCTCGTTCACGGATTCACCTGGAAGGTCGATCACGACCTCACTCACGCTGCAATCGAAGCCTCCGACGGCGTCATCACCACGTGCTCTGTGGGCGTCGCCGACTCAGGAACAATCGTGCTGCATCATTCGCCGAGTGAGGGCCGCCGCATCATCTCCTTGCTTCCGGACTGGCACCTCTGCATCCTTCGCGTCAGCCAGATCGTCGAAACGCTGCCCGAATACTTCGCCCTCTGTAAACGCCTTCCGCGCCTCGCAACCTACATCTCCGGCCCCAGCGCCACAGCGGATATCGAGATGACGCGCATCAAAGGCGTCCACGGCCCGCGTTTCCTGCACGTGATCATCGTTAACGACGAAGCGTAGCAAGGGCGGGAAAACGACAGAGTTGGTTCTACGCCAACTGCAATGATTCGGCCGCCCGTAACGCCAATCCCCGCGCTACCGAAGTAAACTCGTTGCCGCCGCGCATGCGATCCTCGCCAAATCGCTCTGCGAAGATACGCCGCACCGCCGGCACAAACGAAGTGCCGCCCGTGAGAAACACTCGATCCACATCGCGCGGATCGACGCCGGAGTCGCGCAGCAATGAGTCCACGCATTGCTCGATGCTTTCCAGCTCCTCGACAATCCACGATTCGAACTCGCCGCGCGTGACTGGAATTCTCAGATCCAGTCCAGCCTCATGAAAGCGAAACTCCGCCGCCTCGCTGCGCGAGAGCTCGAACTTCACTAGCTGCACAGCCTGATGAAGCTGATAACCAAGATCCTCGTCCACAACCGCGATCAGCGCCGCGATCTTCTCCGGCTCCAGCGCTCGCACGCGCGCACTCTTCAAAATCTCCCGCACATTATTGGTGCGCAAAAACGACAGATAATGCCACCGCTCAAGGTTGGCGTAGATCCAAGCCGGAACCGCCGGCAACAACTTGTTCAGCGAGCGCGCCTCGGAGTTCGATCCCAGTGCAGGAGAAACCAATTTGCGCACGATGCGCGCATCGAAAGCGTCGCCTGCCAATCCAATGCCTCCGTTGCCGACCAGATCGCGCGCTTCGCGCACGCGGCCTCGCACGCCCGGCCCCACGCGCAGCAAGGAGAAATCGCTCGTCCCGCCGCCGAAGTCGCCGATCAAAATCAGCTCGTCATGATCGAGCGTCGACTCATACGAATATGCCGCCGCTACCGGCTCCATTTCAAACTCGACCCGCTCGATTCCCGCCAGCGCGAAGGCCTCGCGCACACGGGTCAACGCAAACTCATCGTCTTCGATTGACTCCGAGCCCACGAACCGGACCGGCCGCCCCACCATCGCGTATGAAATCGGCCGATCAAACTGGCGCTCGCCAGCCTTGCGCAGATCGCCGAGCAACCGCGAAATGACTTCTTCAAGCTTGTGCCGCCTGCCAAAGATCTCCGTTCCTGTCAGCGATCGGCTCGCGAGATGCGACTTCAGCGACTGAATCAGCCTGCCCTTTTCGTCTGTCTCCAGGTAGCGCTCGATCGCGGCCGGCCCTGTGAGCCCATGCGTCCGCTTGGCGCCGCTCGCTGACTTCAGTTGCTCGAAGTAGAGAACCGAACGATACGATTCGGTGGGCGCGCCACGAAAGGCAAACGAAGCAAGCTGTAAACCGCCGTTTCCGTCGGCCAGCGCTACTGAACTATTGGTTGTTCCAAAATCGATGCCGATGGCATCCGCTCGACCCAGCGTCTTCTGCATTTCTCCTATTATTTCGCAGCGGGGCCCATCCTTGCGCGGCTTCATTGCGCAAGGATCAGGAACGAATCTAATCTAGCTCATCACCTGCACAGTCCCTCGACCAATCAGTTCTTCCACACGCTCAACCCAGCCCCGGTCAGCCGCGACGTTCATCTTCTCGGGCTCAAGGATCACCTCGTATTCGCCCTTCTTTTGCAGGTGCAGCATCACCTTGCCCGGCCCAGGCGCCGCATCGGCAGCGGACTTCAGCGCAGCCATCATCTCCTCGGTCGCGCGATCGAGATTGACCCGCACGCGAATCATCTTCGGCAGCTTGACCTGCACCTCTTCCAGCGGTTGGATTGCGCTGATCGACAGCTTCGGAGCAGCATCTTCATCACCGCTCAGCATCCCGCGAATCAGCACCGGCGCTTCGATCTTTAACTGCTCGGACAGCTTCTCGTAGTCGCGCGGGAACACGATCAACTCGATCTTTCCCGTCGCATCCTCCAGCGCGCCCTGCGCGTAAAGCTTACCGTCGCGCTTGGTCTTCTGTACGCGCACTCCCAACATCATGCCTGCAACCTGAAGTTCATCCGCCGGATCGACATCCTTGCCCCAGCGCTTCTCCGGCGGCTTGCGCTCCAGAGCCTCGGAGATCGAAATGACTCCCGGCAGATTGCGCAGCTTCTCCGCATACTTGTCCAGCGGATGGCCGGACACGAAGAACCCGAGCACTTCCTTCTCGTTGGCGAGCCGCTCGCCTTCTTCCCAGTCCGCGACATGCGGCAGATCATCGCCGCCGTGCCCGTGCGCCGGCGATTCATTAAACAGTCCGAAAAGCCCCGTCTGCCCGTGCTCCTCATCGCGCTGCGCCTTCTGCGCTCGCTCAATCGCCTTATCGACAGCGGCGAAGAGCTGCGCCCGCTTGCCCAGCGAGTCCAGCGCGCCGGCTTTAATCAACGACTCGATCACACGCTTGTTCATCACGCGAAGATCGACCTTCTCGCAGAACTCCCAGAAGCTGCGGAACCGTCCGCCCAGCTCTTCGCGCGCCTTCTTGATCGATTCGATCGCGTTGCCGCCGACGTTCTTCACCGCCGCCAAACCGAAGCGAATCGCATCGCCCTGCGGCGTGAACTGCGCGCCGCTGATCTGCACGTCCGGCGGCGTAACGCTGATGCTCATCTCCTTGCATTCCTGGATGTACTTGACGACGTTCTCCGGCTTAGATGTTTCCGACGTCAGCAGGCCGGCCATGAACTCCACCGGATAGTGCGTCTTGAGATACGCCGTCTGGTAGCTGACCAAACCATACGCAGCGGAGTGCGACTTGTTGAAGCCGTAGCCGGCAAACTTCTCCATCTGATCGAAGATCTCGCCGGCGATCGCCTTGGGATGCCCGAGGGCCACCGCGCCGGACATGAAGCGATCGCGCTGCTTCGCCATCTCCTCCGGCTTCTTTTTGCCCATCGCGCGGCGCAGCAGGTCAGCTTCGCCCAGCGAGTAGCTCGCCAGCACGTTGGCAATCTGCATCACCTGTTCCTGATACACGATGACGCCCAGCGTCTCTTTGAGGATGCCTTCCAGTTCCGGCAGCATATACTCCACCTTGCGCCGCCCCCACTTGCGCTCGATGAAGTCGTCCGTCATGCCGCCCTGGATCGGCCCCGGCCGAAACAGCGCCGTCAACGCCGTCAGGTCCTCCAGCTTGTCCGGCTTGTAGCGGCGCAACATATCCCGCATGCCGTTTGACTCGAACTGGAAGATGCCCGATGTCAGCGCCGAATGGAACACCTTCTTGTAGGTCTCCTCGTCGTCCAGCGGAATCTGCTCGATATCCACCTTCTCGCCTCGGCTCTGCTCAATCAGCTTCAGGCAATCGTCGATGACGGTAAGCGTGGTGAGCCCGAGGAAGTCCATCTTCAGCAGGCCCATCTTCTCGACCGCCTTCATATCGTAGGCAGTCACAATTTCTTCGTTCTTGGTGCGCGCCACTGGCACCAGCTCCGTAAGAGGCCGCGGCGCAATGACGACCGCACTGGCGTGTACGCCCTGCCCGCGCACCAGTCCCTCAAGCTTCTTCGCCGTGTCAATCAGTTCGCGAATCTGCTTGTCGTTGTCGTAGGCCTTGCGCAGGTCCGGAACATCTTCGAGCGCACGATCGATGGTTATGCCCACCGTGGAAGGAATCAGTTTGGCGATCCGGTCCACATCGCCGTACGGCATGTCCATCGCGCGGCCGCAATCTTTGATTGACGCCTTTGCCGCCATGGTATTGAACGTAATGATCTGTGCTACCTGCTCGCGCCCGTACTTGCGCGTCACGTAATCGATCACTTCGCCGCGCCGGTTCATGCAAAAGTCCACGTCAATATCGGGCATCGACACGCGCTCGGGATTGAGGAATCGTTCGAACAGCAGCACGTTCTGGATCGGGTCGATATTCGTGATCTCCATCGCGTAGGCCACGAGCGAACCGGCGCCCGAGCCGCGCCCGGGTCCCACGGGAATCCCGTGATCGCGCGCATACTTGATGAAATCCCACACGATCAGGAAGTAGCCCGAGTACTTCATCTGCTTGATGATGCCGAGCTCGTAGTTGAGGCGGGTCTCGTAGGCGGAGATAGGGTTGCGCAGTTGGCCTCTGCTCTCCAGATGCCTTACCTGAGTCTCCATTCGTTTCTTGAGACCTTCGCGACACACGTGTTCAAAGTAGCTGT
Source organism: Occallatibacter sp. (assembly GCA_035486155.1). Taxonomy (GTDB): domain Bacteria; phylum Acidobacteriota; class Terriglobia; order Terriglobales; family Acidobacteriaceae; genus Telmatobacter. Next base: position 14,027 of record DATHNJ010000121.1, read on the forward strand.
CAATCGTATGTCCTTGAGGAACCGCAAACTCGGGAAATGGATCCTCCACGCCATGCAGCTCGAAGTTGCAGCGCTCGGCGATCTCCATCGTCCGCTGCATCACCCCGGGAGAATCCGGAAACAGACGTCCCATCTCATCAGCGGATTTGACGAAAAACTGATCGGAGTCGAAGCGGAACCTGTCCGCGTCGTGAATCTTCGCGCCCGTCTGCACGCACAGCATCACGTCGTGCGCATGATGATCCTCGCCGCACAGATAGTGAGAGTCGTTCGTCAGCGCCATCGGGATGTCGAGCTCTTTCTCCAGGCGGAACAGGTCGCTCTGGATCTTCCGCTCCTGTTCCAATCCCTGATCTTGAATCTCGAGATAGAAATTGCCGCGCCCGAAGATGTCCTGATACTGCTGCGCCACGCCTTTGGCCTTGTCATAGTGGCCAGCCATCAGCTCTTCGCACAACTCGCCGCTCAGGCAGCCGGAGAAACCAATCAACCCCTTCGAATTTTCCGCAAGATACTTCTTGCTCACCCGCGGCTTGCGATAGAAGCCGTGCAGGCTCGCTTCGCTCGTCAGTCGAATCAGATTGCGGTAGCCCTCTTCGTTTTCGGCCACCACCAGCAGGTGATTGTACTGGTCGTTTGGCGTCTCCGCGCGATGGTCCTCGGCCTTGCACACGTAGAGCTCGCAACCCAGAATCGGCTTGACCCCATACTCCTTGGCCGCATTGAAAAAGTGGACCGCGCCATAGATGTTGCCGTGATCCGTCATAGCGACGGCCTTCTGGCCCAGCTTCGAGACGCGCTGGCAGAGCTTCTTCACGTCGCATGCGCCGTCAAGGAGGGAGTATTCAGTGTGCAGATGGAGGTGGGTAAATTCGGCCATGGCTACCATAATTTTAGTCGTGACGATGCAGTTCGATGCTGTTGGAAATGCGCCCGAATTACCCGGAGAAGAGGAACCTAACATCAACAATGAGAGGCGAAGTCAAGGTCCTGTATGGCTTTCGGCGCTTCTGCCGAGCTTGCCTCCGGTTACCTAGGAGAGCATCCCCGCTGGTTCTTTCTGGTCGTCGTCCCCGACCCCACGTAGACTCTAAAGAAATACTCTAGAGGAAACATAGATGGCCAAGCTAAAGTCGCTCGGGCACGCAATTGCAATTTGCAGCATCGCTTCCGCCGTTCTCTCCGCGTCTGCGCAGAAGCTTGACGCGACTGTACTCTACCGGCAGAACAGCGATTCGGATTATCGCGCTTTGATTCCTGGCTACTCCGACCCGGCAAGCCCGGACTGCGCCGCCGACATGGCCAATGCCGATTGCTACCGGCCCACCGCAGAGTCCGGCCCATTCTCTTACGATGTCGTCGGCACGACATTGTCCCTTCTGCTTCCCGACCAAAAAGTCGCCGTGATCAACTGCGTCAACAAGTATTCGCCCAAAGGGACCTACATCGCGCGCCGCAGTTGCGGCATGCCTCTCGTTGAGCATGTGCAGGCGGAGTTCAAAGGCAACATCGCGAAACTCGAATGGCCCGTTGGCCCGGACGGCAAGAAGACCGAATCGGAAAAATACAGAGTGGTAGCCGTGCTCGACAAACGGTAGGACCCCCGATCTTAACTCGGCGCAGACGTTTGCAAGAGTCCTTCTACATATTTCTTCAGCTCAGCCATAATGCGCAGATTTTCCCTCTGAAACGCCCGCAACACCAGCGGCTCGGCCAGCCGCATAATTCCCGGAATCACAATCGTCATGTCCAGTTTGCGCACCACGTGGGTCGCGCCATCATCTACCCGCTCCAGCGTGTACAAAATCTCGATGTCGGCGTCGCCGCGAAGCGGGCCTTTCTTGAACGCCATCGTGTGATGAAATCCCAGCCGCTTTGGCCGTTCGAAGACTGTCACTGATCCCGGCCGCATCCCCAGCGGTCCGCCATCGAGATACGTCGTGCCAAGCTGCACCGGGTACGGCGTCACCTCGGTCGTGCCGCCAAAAGCGTCTGACCGCGGAAGCCAGCGACTGTAGTTCGGCATATCGGCGAGCAGATCAAAGATGATCTCGGCCGGAGCCTTGATGGTCGCCGTAAAAACCGGATGGGTAACAGACATGGGGCCTCTCTTCGCCGTTCAAGGCTGCCCTCTCCATGCCATCGTAAAACATATCGACCTGTAAACAATAAGGGCCGCAAATAGTGGAAATAGTGCAACCAACTCTCGCAATATGTCGTGCAACTAAGGCAATTAGAGCGGATAACAGGGTTCGCTTCAGGATGGAGTCATTCCAGATGATGCGGAGAACAGCAATGATCGAAGTGGGTCAGGAAGTCATGGTCATTGGCGACAAGGGCATAGCTTACATGGGCTATGTCATGGCGACAGCCACCAGCCCCGACGGACAGAAAGCCTATAAGGTTGCCATCGAAGGCGGCGGCTTGCAGCAGCTTGGGCAGTGGCATAAAGCCTGCGACATTTTTGTAACCGATCCACCAACTCCTCCGCGGGATGATGAGCCTATCTCGATCAATCAGATGAAGAGCTTTCTGCGCCACTAGGCGCAGCATCCCGCAGAGTAACCCAATCCCCAACCTCCCCCGCCAAATTCTTCCACTCCTTTTGCGCCTGCCCGCGAATATTCACGTTCCCATCCAATACAGAGCCCCTCAGAGCTGCACGCTATACTTGACGCCAAGCCTATGCAGACCCGTGCGTTGCTCGCTGTGCCCGCTTCCTTGTTTCTCGCGGCTTCAGCCGCCGCCTACGCTCAGAACGCCGTGAAACCATCCCCCAAAATGACCGCCAAACTCACACCCGAACAGGTCCAGCAATCCGCCATCGTCATTGACACCCACGCCGACACCCCGCAGCGTTTTGTCGATGAGAATTTTGACCTAGGCGATCCGCTTGGCAATGGCGACTTCAATCTCGAATCGGCCCACAAAGGCAATCTGGGCGCGGAGTTCTTCGCTATCTGGGTCGATCCCGTCCCCAACAAAGGACAATTCGCGCGGCGCACGCTGATCCTCATCGACTCCGTGAAGCAGCAAGTCGCCAAACACTCCGACCAGGTGATGTTAGTAACCTCCCCGGAAGGCATCGAACTGGCCCATCGCGAACATAAGCTTGCCGTGCTGATGGGCATCGAGGGCGGCCATTCCATTGAGGACTCGCTCGCCCTGTTGCGCGACTACTATGCGCTCGGCGTGCGCTACATGACCCTCACCTGGGCCAACTCCAACAACTGGGCCGACAGCTCCGGCGACGTCGACGAGCCAAACATTCCCCACACCAAAGAAGGCTTGACGGAGTTCGGTAAGGACGTCGTCTACGAGATGAACCGGCTCGGCATGATGGTCGATATCTCGCACGTCTCGGACAAGACCTTCTACCGCACGCTGGTGATTTCACGCGCCCCGGTGATCGCCTCGCACTCGGCGGCGCGTGCGTTGTGCGATGCGCCCCGCAACATGACCGACGATATGCTGCGCGCCGTAGCCAACTCCGGCGGCCCCAACTCCAAGGGCGGCGTCATCCAGGTCAACTTTTACTCAGGCTTTCTCTCGCAGGCCTATCGCGACGCATCGAAGGCGCAACAGTCCGAAGTCAACAAGGCCGTCCAGGATTTGAAAGACAAATACAAGGCCGAGGGCAAAGAAGCCCCACCTGCCGAGATCCAGAAACTGCAGCGCCAGTTCGCCGATCGTATCCCGCGCCCGCCGCTCTCCATGCTGATCGATCACATCGACCACATCGCTAAAGTCGCCGGCGTGGATCACGTTGGGCTGGGCTCGGACTTCGACGGCGTGCAGAGCCAGTTGCCGGAAGGGCTCGACTCGCCCGCAGACCTGCCCAAGATCACCGCCGCATTGATGCAGCGCGGCTACTCTGCCGAAGACTGCCGGAAAATCCTGGGCGGCAATCTGCTCCGTGTCTTCCGCGAAGTAGAACAGGTCGGCAAGGAGTTGCAGGCCGAGAACCGCCCCCGCATCACCGACAAACAACCGTTCGATAAGCCGCAAAAATAGCGGCGATGTGAGCGCGCTGACTCACGATTTCTATTCATCTGCCAGCGCGCTTGCCTTCAGGGCCTTTCGATAGAGAAGCGCGCCGCGGCCCGGCGCATAATAGTTCGCCTCTTCGCCAACGGGCAAGAACCCATGGCTTTCATAGAGTCCGATCGCGGTCGCATTCGTCTTGTCCACGTGCAGCCACAGCATGGGAGCATCTGCCTCACGTGCGGACTCCTCGATCCGCTCCAGCAGGGCGCGGCCTACGCCTTGCCCGCGAAACTCCGGCGCCACTTCGATGGTTTGAATGTAGCCGCTGATCTGGCCGAGCGAAGGCTTCCACTCTGCGATGGCGAAACCCGCCATCTTCTCGAAATTCTCGGCAATCCAGGTGGTCGCGTTGAGCGCGCTCACCAGCCTCTGCAGATAGCGGCGCCCAAACCGAAGAGGTGGATGAAAACAAACTTCCTCGATGGCATAGAGAGCCGCAAAATCGTCCGTCTTGTAGAGGCGATAGTGCATCACGCAAACCCTGGGAAAACGAAAGGCTGCTCTCTTCGAGCAGCCTTCGCAATTTAAAGCATAGTCAGATTAACGAACCGCAGGCTCGCCCACCTGAACCTTGGCTTCCAGATCCCGAATCACGTTGAAGAAGCGCTCGTCTAGGCGGCGATTCGTGGAGATCGCTTCCTTGATCGTGATGTCAGTGATGTCGGTGCCGTGCAGAACCGCGATCCGGCCCCACTTCTTCTCGTGAACCATATCGATCGCGTGCAATCCGTAGCGCTGCCCCAGCACGCGGTCGAACGCGGTCGGCACGCCGCCGCGCTGCGTATGGCCCAGGTTCACCGAGCGCGTCTCGAAGCCTGTCTTCTTTTCGATCAGGTCGGCAAGCGCCTCGCCGATGCCCGACAAACGCGCATGCCCAAAGGAGTCGACCTCAGCCGATCCCGTCACCTGGCCGACATTCGGCAAGTGGCAACCCTCGGCGACAACCACCACGCCATAGTGCTTGCCATGGTCATAGTTGTACTTGAGCAGTGCGCACACATGATCGATGTCGATCTCGCGCTCCGGAACCAGGATCACATGAGCGCCGCCGGCAATGCCCGAAGCGTAAGCGATCCAGCCCGCGTCGCGTCCCATCACCTCGACCACCACCACGCGGTTGTGCGAGTCGGCCGTCGTGTGGATGCGATCGATGGCTTCGGTCGCGATCATCACCGCAGTGTCGAAGCCGAATGTCTGGTCCGTGCCATTGATGTCGTTGTCGATCGTCTTGGGCACGCCCACGCTGGGAACGCCGTTTTCGCTCAGAAACAGCGTCACCGACTGCGTATCGTCTCCGCCTAGTGCGATCAGCGCGTCAATATTGTTCAGCTTCAGAACCTCGCGAACCTTATCGATGCCCCCCGGAATCTTCTTCACGTTGGTCCGCGACGAGTGAAGAATGGTGCCGCCCTTGAGCTGAATCCCGTCGATGCTTTCGAGCGTCAGCGGAATCCACGTATTGTCCAGCACCCCGCGCCAGCCGTTCAAGAAACCGATAAACTCGTCCCCGTAGGTCTGAATTCCCTTCCGAACCGCAGCGTAGATCACCGCATTCAAACCGGGGCAATCGCCGCCTCCGGTCAACAAAGCAACTCGCATGCAAAACTCTCCCTAATCGATATTGGGTCGAAATGGCTCAGCCGAGGGCCAGCCTGAATCAACTCCCTGAATCAACCACTGGATTGCATAGACCGGCGTCGTCGCCGGACCCGCGACCCTAACCAGTGTACTCCGGGCCTGTAAAGAAGAATCGTGATTGCTCACCCCATTAGCCGAAAGTGCGCCTTCGCGCGATTTCGCATTGGGAATTGCATAGGGGAATGATTCAATAAGGGGCATGCCCGGAACCGGAGCATTGCTCTTACTGCTTTTTGCGGCTCTTGTGGTTGGTGTGTTGCTGGTTCTGCTGCAGCTCACCCACGTAGGCTTTCTCGTCCGCAGCACCATTCCGGACAGGCCGCGGCGCCGCATGTTCCTCGCTTCCGTCTCGTTTTTGATCACGTTTCTAGGCGTCCGGCTGCTCGTCAGCCTCATCGTCCACGGCCGCGGGCCCTTCGGCTGGGTAATGTTCCACGGCCGCCACATCCACCACCTGGTGTGGGGAATCCTCATCCTGCTGCTGGTCGGCTACGGGTGGCTGCTGGACCTCGGCCGTTCCCACTCGCCTACGTCGATCCTTATGAGCCGGATGATGTCGGTGGGCTACGGCGTGGGCGCCGCGCTCACCCTCGATGAGTTCGCGCTCTGGCTTGACTTGGAACCGGATGCCTACTGGTCCAGTTCAGGCCGCCTGAGCATCGACGCGGTGATCATCTTCGGAAGCGTGCTGGCCGTTGGCGCCTGGGGCGCGCCGTTCTTTCGCGCCCTGCAGAGGGTATGGTTCAAACGCGTGCTCTCCCGCAAAGAGCTCACCCACACCCCTACGCCGATTCGGCGCGTGCGGTTGCTTCGTCCGCGTAAAGTGCGGAAACCTCCGCCGCATACTTTCCATTAAGAATGCGACGCTTCAACTTCATCGACGGCGTCAACTCGCCTGACTCCTGCGTCCACTCATCGGCGACGACTTTGAAGCGTTTCACGCTTTCGAAGTTCGCCAGGCTGCTGTTCACCGTCCGCACGATCTCGCCGTACAACGCCACCACGCGGCCATCGGCCACAAGTTCCGCACGATTCCCCGTTGCGATTCCCTGCTTCTGCGCCCAGTCCTCCAGCGCTACGAAGTTCGGCGAGATCAGCGCGGAGATGAATTTGTGTTTGTCTCCCACCAGCGCCGCCTGCCCCACCAGCACATTGCTCTTCAGCTTGTTCTCAATCGGCTGGGGCGCCACCAGCTTGCCGCCCGATGTCTTCAGCAGTTCCTTCTTGCGGTCGGTGATATAGAGAAACCCATCTGAATCGAGATGCGCAATGTCGCCGGTCCGGAACCAGCCATCCTCATCGAAACACTCTGCCGTCGCGCCCGGCTTTTGCCAGTAGCCGCCGAAGACCGCCGGCCCGCGCACCAGCAGTTCGCCGTCTTCGGCGAACTTGAGCTCGATGTTCGGCTGCGGCTTGCCCACAGCCCCCATGCGCTGCGCTGCCGGA
>DATHNJ010000122.1:0-6103 GCA_035486155.1 Occallatibacter sp.
CGACCGGAAGTTGTTCAGCGCAGCACGCGCGAACGCCGCAAATCCCGAGAGCTGCCGCAGCGGCACGCTGATCACATCCGCCACCACCGCCGCCGCGCGATCCACCGTGTTCAGCGTATTCGTCAGGATCGTATCCACGCGCGTCGTCTGCCGATGCACGCGCTCCAGAATATCGCCGGCCGAAATCTCCAGCTTGGCGGTCTGCGTGCGCAAACCGCTTGTCAGCGCGGCCATATCGGTCGCCACCGACTCGATCTTCGGTCCCACGTTGGTGAGCAATTGCTTGGTGTCCTTCACCAGCGGCAGCACATTGGTGCGCAGTTCTTCAATCTGCTCCTGAGCAAGCTTCAGCGCCTTGCGCGCCGTAAACAACATCGCCAGCAACACAAACGCCTGCAACAGCACCGCCGCGCCTGTGCAAGCCACGAAAATCATCAACAACTGTTCGTTCGTCACGTTCGCCTACTGAGATTGATTTCGCACGGAATCGCCGCGGTCATTCGCCGCTGCGAGGGAAAGCAATAAACCGGATCGGAAGCCAACGCACGGAGGTCGCGCCGGGCGCCGAATCAGCAACCGCGGGCTCGAATCTTTTCCCGAGATCCGAGCCCGTTTGCAAATTATTGCTGCGCAGGCTCTGTCGAAGTCGACCGGTATGCTTCACGGCCCGCTTCAACTGCCGCTGCGACACGGGTCGTCTGGTCGCCCACCAGGCTCTTGCCCCGCTCCACGAACTCTTCCCACTGCGCGCGTCCACGGTCCACCACTTCACGACCGCGATCGACATAGTCGCCCACCTGCTCTTTGCCCTTATCCACAAGTGTGCCCACTTGCTGCGCGGCCTGCCGGCTCTTCGCGCGTAGATACTCGGTGCCCTCGCGCGCGCCCTGCGCAAGATCCTCTCTCGTTTCCTTGCCACTCTTGGGCGCATACAAGATGCCGATCAAGGCGCCGACGCCGATGCCCGCCAAAAACCAGGCCAATCCCTGTCCTCTGCTGTCCTCTGCCATATCAAACTTCTCCTTTCATCTCATCGCAAGAACGCCTGAGCGTATCACGTTCCATGGTACGCCTCAAACCCATATGCTGCGCCGCAAATTATTGACAACGCAGCCAAATCCATCAGCCACGCTGAGGATAACTCAGGCCTTGATTCAGGCCTCGCTCTTGCACTTGGACGCCTGCGCTCAGCGATATGTTGTAAGCGCACAAAGGCTCGCGGATTCACCGCTCGCAATGGGAGCTATTTCGGCAGCAGACTGTGCGCCACCGCATCCAGCAGACCGTTGAGGAAGTTGATCGACTCCGGCGCCGAATAGCGCCGCCCGATCTCTAGCGCCTCGTTGATCACAATCGGAAACGGCGTCCCTTTAAAGCCGATCATCTCCCCGATCGCCATGCGCAATAGATTGCGATCCACTGCCGGCATGCGCTCCAGACGCCAGTGCTTGGAGTTCGCAACAATCAGCTCGTCGATCTTCTCCTGATTCTCGATTGCCGCCCGAAACAGATCCTCTGCAAAGCCGCGTACCTCCAGCTCGACCTCGTCGCCGCTCTTCCAGAAAGTAGCCTTCACCTGCTCGGGCGTGTGCTTGCCCACGTCCGCCTGGAACAGCATTTGCATGGCAAGCTCACGTGACTTGCGCCGTGTGCCCGCGGTCAAGACTGTCCTCGCGCCAGCAGCTTCTTCTTCAAGCTCGCCATCTCGATCGCCGCAACCGCCGCTTCAAATCCCTTGTTCCCCGCCTTGATGCCGGCGCGGTTCAACGCCTGCTCCAATGTTTCGCAGGTGAGCACGCCAAAGCCGTGCGGAATTCCGGTCTCCTGCTGCGATTGCCCGATGCCGCGCGATACTTCGTTGTAGATCGCTTCATAGTGCGCCGTCTCGCCGCGGATCAGGCAACCGAGCGTGACGACCGCATCCACTTTCCTCTGCTCGGCGATGATCCGCGCCGCCGCTGGAACCTCCCACGCGCCCGGCACGCGTACGATGTCGATGTCGCTTCGTCTCGCGCCGCTGCGCAGCAACGCATCCAACGCGCCTTCGAGCAGACGATCGATAATCACCGCGTTCCATCGTGCGGCCACAATGGCGAACTTCATTCCCTCGGCGGAAAGATCGCCCTCGATCGCAATCGGCTTGCCCTTCAGAGGATCGCTCCACGCCCAAAAACCAAACGCAAATCCCTTCACCGGTTCGACGGTAAAGATGCGCGATTGCCAATGCGTCTCCGCAATCTCGGACAACTTCGCGTCGCCGCCTTGCGCTTGCAGCCACTTCTCAGCTGCCTGATGCACGGCGTCAAGCTGCGTCACTTCCACCAGCACATCGGCAATTGAAGGAAACTCACCGTTCACAATTTCGAAATTTCCCAGCGGCGCCAGAAATGATGCGCCCTTGCTGTTGGCCTCATTCCAACCCTTGCCGTGTTCAAATCCCAGCGCCGACAAAAAGCTCGAGAGCCGTTCATACGCCTGCTCTCCCGCCGGGCGCAGGAATGAAATCCCCTTGATCATGCTTCGATTCTATCGTGTGGCGCTGCATGAAGATGCTGCGCAAAAGAGCATCGGGGCCCCTAAGAGGCCCCGATGGGTTTCCACCGCAGTCTTGTCTTATGTCGTCGAGCGCGGTTTCACTGTAATCGCTGTCGCCGGCACAATGCCAGATGCCGGTTCGGGATTCGTCGTCGTGTTGAACATGCAGTCCGGATCGGACCCGACCGCACACGCCGGCAGATTCGGATTGATCTGCTGCGTGTCCGTCAGGTTCGATGTATTGATGTAGTGGATGAGATTGTCGCCTGACGTCGACACAAAGAACAGCGTGCCGTCGGAGCTGAATGCTCCGGCCACCGGCGCGGTGATCACCGATGCGCCGTTCAGCGTCACGTAGCCCACCGTGCCCGGCGACTGGCTGCCGAACGCCTGCGTGTAATACGGCAGCGTCGCGCCTGTCGTCGAGCCGTTGTAGGTGACGAAACTCAGAATGGTCGATGCCGCGCTCGTTCCCTGCGTCACGGCCGCAGGCGAAGTCACCACCTGATTCACCCGGGTCGCATTGACGGTCAGCGCCTGCGGAGGATTCTGAACGTGAGAAATCGGCAACGGCGTCAATGCGCCTGAAGCGGCGCCCGGACATGGCTCCGGGGTGAGAACTGGAAGTCCATTTTGACCGTTCGTCGAAGATTGCGTGGTTGGAATGGTCACCGAAGTATCGTTCAGCGTCACTCCGCCGCCGGCAAAGGCGGCGCCTAGAATGTGCTGACCATCCGCGGTCGCCGCCAGCACATCATTCTGCTCAGCGATGCTGTCGCCCTGCGGATAGAAGATCATGCTCTGATAGTTCCCCACCGTGCCCGAAGGGCACCAGGTGCGCGCCACCGTGGGATTCCCGCTCAAATACGCGCCCACGCCGGGAACCATCACCGCCAGATTCTGCGCAGCAATATCCTGCACGCAGGCTGTAGGGTTCGCCGCGCACTGCGTAGTCCCCAAACTGGGTACGCTGTAGGTCGTCCAGCCCGTGTTGGCGTTATAGACATACATCGTATTGCCGTGACCAGCTCCGGCCGCCGCGCTGTCGATGACGTAGAGCGACTTGGCGTCTGGAGTCCATTGCGCCGCCACTCCCAGGCCGCCGAAGGTCTCGCTCACCACGCCGCTGCCCGGGATATACAGGTAGAACACCTGTCGCACCTGGTCGTTGATCAGCATCAACTGATTGTTCGGCGCAACCGCAAGCACCACGCCCGGCACGGTTGTATCCGCCTTCGACAGCGTGTTCGACGCCGTGGTGTAGATCATCAACTCATGCGACGAACCGAAGTACAGATCCGTGCCCGTCTGGTCCATCACCATCGAGTTCGGCACATACGGCAGACGCACCGTCGAGCCGACTGAGCCCGTCAGCAATTCCACCGGAACGAAGTACTGCGACTGACCCGGCGACGAGAACCACATGAACGAGCTCGCCGTACCCGGCGTCGTAATGTTCACAGCATTGCTCGAGATCGAAAGCCCTGTGCCATTGCCCGCGCCCACCTGATTGATCGGCGTCGAATTGCAATCCGTCGGTTGGCAGATAGCATACACCGATGCTGCTCCAGGAAACGCCGCTGTAATCGCGCCCCCCGCTCCTGCCGAAAGGTCCAGCGGGTTGGTGGATTGATAATCAAGCGTCAGTCCGGTAATCGGGTTGCCAAGCGTGTCGATAACCGTCGTCGTCAGATTCTGCTGCACGCCCTGCGTCACAGTTCCCGTCGTGGCGCCATTCGCTAATGTCACCGAGATCGACTTCGGCCCGCACGTCGAAAAATAACCTGCCGAAGAACCCGACCCGGCGATCGACGCCGTAATCGGGGTCGTTCCCGGCTGCTCGGCCGTAATCTGGTTGGTCTCGGAGTTGATCGACGCAATCTGGGCCGTGCCAACGGTGTACGTCGCCACGCCAATCGCTGTCGTGCAGTCCGGCACCGACGTGGCTCCAGGCGGCAATCCACCCGCGCACGAGTAAGTCGTTACTGACGGCGGCGCGCAAAATTCATACTGCTGGCCATTGCTGGAGAAGCATGCTTCGGAATCAAGCTGCTCCACCTGTCCCTGTGAATAACATGCCTGCTGGCCCGCCAGAGATAACGTGATTGACCCAACCGGCGCATGCACGTACACCTGCACTGGATTCGATGTAATCGAATCAGCCTCCGCCGTGATGAACGCCGAAGCATAAGGAAGCCCGCCCGAACTCGGCGTGGGGTTTGGCAAGTTGCAGATGGTAAAGTCCGCAATTCCACCGCCAGAATTCCGATTCCACCGTCCCGCGCAGATGTTTCCCGTCGGAGAAATATCCACCAGCTGGTTGTTCGTCGTGCCGTACGTATAGGACGCGACGCTCGCCGTAGAGCCCTTGCACGTCTGGGCTGTGGGGGCCGTGATCTGACGCGTCTGCCCAAACGCGAGGGAGATTCCCGTGTCTCTGGGCTGCAGAGTGATCGCGAATACATCCGTGATCTTCAGGCCGAAACCTTCGCCGTTGCAATAGTTCCCAGCCGGATTGCGCACGCAGCCGGAAATCGACATCCCCGCTGGAATAGCCAGACACAATAACAATAGAAGCGTCAAATACCGCCGCATGAATCCTCCCCGTCCCGCCCTGCGAGCTGCGGAACGGTCGTTCTCAGCACGTCAAAAACTTGGGTTAAGGGCGCCGTTGGCTTCGCCTCCGACCGACTTCGTCTCTTGAAGGGCGACCGGCCGCAGGGAACGCAATTCCCCCAGCCACGCTGCACAATGCGCCAAATTTTGTTCAAACAAAAGTGTATCAGGACTAAGCGCCCGGTCTAACGGGCCAAACCGGGCGCAGCCTTGCCGACATAGAAGGATGCACTGGCGTCCTTTCTTTATGCCGGATAGACTGTGCCCTTTCTGTATATGGATAGACTCCGCCGGCTCCCGTTCGGGAGCAGGGCCCTCTACGATGGCGGCATCTGTTGCCCGAACCACTTGAGAGACCGCTCCATCACGTCGCGGGTATGCGCCGGATCGACAAAACCGTGCCCCTCGTTGGGATAGACCACCAGCTCGGTCGGCACATGCTCGTCGCGCAGCGCATGCCAGAACTCGAATGACTGCGGCGCCGGACACTCGCCGTCCCGATCGCCCACCACAACCAGTGTCGGCGTGCGCGCCTGCTTGATAAAGTCAATCGCGGAGCTCTTGGCGTACACCGCCGGATCGTCATACACCGACGCTCCGAAGTACGGAATCATCCACTGGTCGATCGAGTTCTCTCCGTAGTAGCTCTGCCAGTCCGAGATGCCTGCTCCGGCGACAGCCGCCTTGAACCGGCCAGTCTGGGTCACGGCAAACATCGTCATGAACCCGCCGTAGCTCCAGCCCGTCAAACCAACCCGATTCCGATCCACCGGATACTTGGCCAGCACCACGTCCACTCCAGCCAGAATGTCCTTCAAATCGCCGTAACCAAAATCCTTCCGGTTGGCCTGCGTAAACGCCTCGCCCTGTCCATAACTGCCGCGCGGATTAGGCTGCAGCACAAAATAACCCATGGCCGAAAACGCCTGCGCGCTGAGCCCGCCGCGTGCTC